>CAYYFU010000113.1:0-5612 GCA_964471095.1 uncultured Pseudomonadota bacterium | reverse complement strand
TATGGCGACCAATTTTCAGGCGGCGGTCCTGGGGGCGGAGGGGATCAGTCACGAGACGAGGCTGCTGATGGGAAACGGGTATTATCCCGGTCATGCGGAATTAGCGCTCTCTTTGGTTCGGGAATTCCCCGAACTCAAAAAATGGTTTGAGGACCGCTTTGGGTCCTGAATGGACCCAGCCGCAGTTCTTATCCCTCCTGAGCCCTAGCCGTTTTTTGGTCGAATTTTTGAACCGGCATCCGGATCGTTTAACCCGGCTACTCACTAAAACCGATTTTCGTCACGCCAAAAAACCGGAACGTTTGCTGTTGGATCTGAGGCTGGAATTTGCCCGCCATTTTGACGGCAACTTTGAGTCGGCGGCCCGGATCCTGCGCGAGTATCGCTGTCAGGAGTTGGCGCGGATTGCCGCCCGGGATCTTGCCGGACTTGCCTCTTTTGCGCAAACGGGCTCCGAGTTGTCCCAGCTGGCGGCCGCGGAAGTCGAGTGGGCGCGACGGACGGCCGTCAGACTCCTGGGCATTCGGAATCTTCATCTGCCGCTGACGGTCATTGCGTTGGGGAAGATGGGGGGAGGGGATCTGAACTTCAGTTCCGATATCGATCTCCTGTATCTCTTTGATTCCGCCAAACCGGTCCCCGCCGGTGAAACTCCCTTTGAATTTTATTGCCGCATTGCGGAGCTATTGACTCGGTTGCTTGGGGAGAAGACGGACGCCGGTTTTGCCTACCGGGTTGATCTGGATCTCCGTCCGGAGGGAAAGAGCGGATCGCTGACCTGCTCGCTCGATTTTATCCAAAAATATTATGAAATCAGCGGTGCTTCGTGGGAGCGGGTCGCGTTGATCAAGGCCTGGCCCTGTTCCGGGGACGAAAAGTTGGGCCGTTCTTTTTTGGCGGTCGTCGCGCCGTTTGTCTACCCTCGATCAACCGATGCAGGGGCCCTCACCGAGATCAAGCGGATGAAGGAGAAGATCAATCGAGAACTCGACCGATCTCTCTCCCGGGGCTTTCATCTTAAACTGGGGCGGGGCGGGATCCGCGAGATCGAGTTTTTTGTCTCCACCTTTCAGCTCCTTTACGGAGGAAAAGAGAAAAAATTAAGGGAGCGGAACACGCTCAAGGCCCTCCACCACCTTGCGGAGCGTGGCCTGGTGCCGAAAGGGGAGGCGAGTGATCTGGAGGAGGCCTATGGCCTGTTTCGCAGGATCGAGAATCGTCTGCAGATGGTCGATGACCAGCAGGTCCATCAGTTGCCGACCGATCCTCAAGTATTAAACGCGCTGGCGACCGGTCTTGGGTTTTCGGACGGAGGAGTTTTGCTGGAAGTGGTTGGCGAAAAGACGGCGAAAGTGGCCGCCTGTTTTGAGAGGCTCGCCGGTGGCGAGCCGGTGGTCCCCCGACGCAAGGTCGAGAATCGCTACCGTTATGAATTGGCCGGCGAACTCCAGGCGTCGGCAGACCGGGAGGAGAAATTTGAGATCCTGCGCCGTTATCAGCGTTTTCAACGGCGGACCCTGGAAGAACAGGATCAGGCCGGGGAGATCCCACTGATCCGACTGTTTCAGGAGCTGACCGATCTGGCGGAGGCGGTCCTGCAGGGGGCGTATGAAGTTTCGTTGCAGGAACTGGTCCAAATCTTTCCACCCCCCTCCGGTCCCTTTGCGGTCGTTGCGATGGGGAAGTTTGGGGGGAGGGAGTTGACCTATCATTCCGACCTCGACCTGATCTTTCTGTTCCGGGATCTCTCGGATCAGGAATTCTATACCCGGCTCGCCCAGCGGATCATTTCGGCCCTGACGCTGATGACGACGGAGGGAAGGGCCTATTCGATCGATGCCGCCTTACGTCCCTCCGGCAACGCCGGGACACTGGTTTCCTCGATGGAGGCGTTTCGGGAGTATCATCGGGAAATGGCCCGCACCTGGGAACGGCAGGCGTTGATCAAGGCACGGCCGGTGGTCGGGGAGACCGCTTTTTTAGAGGAACTGGAGCTATGTATTGAGGAGATCGCGTACGGCCCACCGGCGGGTCCGATCGCCGCGGAGATCCGTAATCTCCGCAAGCGGATGGAGTTGGAGATCGCGCGGGAGAAAGAAGGAAAATACAATCTCAAAACCGGCCGAGGAGGAATCGTCGATATAGAATTTTTGGTCCAATATCTGCAACTTGTTCATGGCGGCAAGCAGCCTGTCTTGCGAACCGGTTCCACTTTGAGGGCGCTCGAGGCGTTGCGTAATTTAACCCTGTTGCCGGTCGAGGCGGTGGAGGGTCTTGAGGAGGCGTATCTCTTCTATCGTGAACTCGAGACCCGGATACGGAGCCATCTGGATCAGCCTGCCGATGAGTTGAGGGAAGGAACGGATGAGGAGGTCCTTTCCCGTTATCGGATCACCTCGGAAAAGGTCCGCTCCCTTTACGATCGCTATCTTATTTAACGAGCAGCTTCGCGACGGCCGCCATCCACTGGGGGTTTGAGTTCGGAGCAGGGACGAGGAGGAGCTCTCCCCCCTCTTGTTGGGCAAGCTTCTGGTACCGGACCCCGATCTCCTCCACGGTCTCGAGACAATCCGCGACAAAAGAGGGGGCCAGAACGGCGATTCGCTTCTTTCCGGAACGGATCAGCTCCGGGATCAGGCGATCGGTATAAGGCTGGATCCACCGGACCGGTCCAAGCCGGGACTGAAAAGAGACGGAGAACTGGTCCTCGGAGAGATTCAGGCCCTTGGCCAGCAAAAAGGCGGTTTCCAGACATTGGGTTCGGTAGCAAAAGGGGGAGCCGGGTCCGCTCTTTTTAAGCTGGCGTTCAGGAAGCCCATGAAAACTGAACAGCCAATGATCCGGACCCTGTTGCAGGATCGGTTGGGCACACGCGACCAGACTTCGGATAAAACACTCCTCTCGGTAAAAGGGGGGGAGAAACCGAAGCGCTGGACTGTTCCAGAATCGGCTCGTCGCACGAAAGGTTTCTACCACGGCCGTTCCATAAGAGGCGGTCGCATATTGAGGGAAGAGCGGAAGGAGTCGAATTTCGTTAATCCCCTCGGCAACTAACTTTTCCAGAACGGAGGTGATAGAAGGCTCCCCATAGCGCATGGCGTAGGTGACCCGGAACGAGGGACCCAACTGCTGCTGAACGCCGGCCGTCAAATTTTGGGTGTGGACCAGGAGCGGTGAGCCATGATCGGTCCAGATCGACCGGTACTGACGGGCGACTCGCCGTGATCGCGCCGGGGCGATCAACAGATGGACGAGGGGGATCCGAAAAATAGCGGGGAGATCAATGACCCGGGGGTCGGAGAGAAACTCCTTGAGATAACGACAGACCGCCCGAGGCGTCGGTGCTTGCGGCGTCCCCAGTTGGATCAGAAGAATGCCGATCATCTAGACCGTCCGGGAAAAGACCGGATTCTTGGCCCCTTCACGGATCCCCTCCAGGTATGGGTCAAAGACCATCGCCATGTTTCTTAAAAAAAGGAAACCTTCTCCCCGCACCTGAATTTTCTCTGGTTGAACAGTCAGGAGACCATCCTCCGCAAATTCCTGCAGTCGGGGAAGCTCTCTCGCGAAATATTTTGCAAAATTTATTTTCCAGTCCTGCCCGAATTTCGGGATCTCGATCCTTCCCTGACAGAGAAACCGGTTGATGAGGCTCCGGCGGATCTTGTCATCCGGACCGAGCAGAAACCCGCGAAACGTCGCCAGATTCCCTTGGCGGAGGGCTTCTTCATAAGCGGGAAGCTCCTTGAGATTCTGAAAATAATCCCCGCCGACGTAAGAGATCGCGCTGACCCCGAATCCGATCTGGTGCGCCTCGGCCCGGGTCGAATACCCCATGAAATTCCGGTGAATTGTCCGGGTGGTGAGCGCCTGGGCCAGCTCGTCCGACTCTTCAGCAAAATGGTCCATGCCGATCAACCGATAACCGTTTTGTGTCAACGTCTCGTAGGCCCGCTCGAACAACCGGAGCTTCATCTCCGGGGAGGGGAGGTCGTGATCCTCGAACGATCGTTGGTACGGCTTCAACCAGGGGATATGGGCATAACTGTAGACCGCCAGACGTTGGGGGTGCCTCTCCAGGACCTGGGAAAGGGTCTTTTCCCATCCGGCCATCGATTGGCCCGGAAGCCCGTAGACCAGATCAAAATTAAAAGCCCTCAACCCGAGATTGCGGAGTTCCTGAACGCAGGCGGCGGTCATCTCATCGGTTTGATTTCGGTTGATCAGCTTCTGAACCTTTGGATCCATATCCTGAATCCCCAGAGAGATCCGATTGAACCCCAACGCCGCGACCTTTTCACAGAACTGGGTACTGCTGGTCCGCGGATGCATCTCGATCGCGATTTCAGCATCGAGGGTGAAGGTAAATTGCCGGCGAACCTCCTCCATGATTTTTTGGATCTCCCCCGGTTGGAGAAAGTTGGGGCTGCCGCCGCCGAAGTGGAGTTGAATCACCTTTGGTTTTTTGGGAAGCAGCGAGGCGACCTCCCGAATCTCCCGAAGCAGGGTTTCAACGTAGGGGGCCGAACGTTCACGGCGGGGGGTGATAAAGGTGGTGCAGCCGCAGAAGTGGCAGAGATTTTCGCAGAACGGGATATGAAAATAGAGGGAGAGCGGTTCGTCCGCCCGGAGGGATTTTAAATGTTCACGGAAATCGGTTTCGTCCACCGACTCCGTCCAGGCCGGGACGGTCGGGTAGCTGGTGTAGCGCGGCCCGGGGATGTCGTATTTCTGCAACAGCTTGAAAAAATCACTCATGATGTCACCCGCTGGTCAATGGACCATATTTTTTGGCTGCCTCCACAAACGCCTGGGCATGTTCCACCGGGATATCCGGCAGCATCCCATGTCCCAGGTTGATCAGATAACCGGGTCCCTTGCCCCAATCGTTGATCATTTTTTCAACGGCCTTCTCAATCTCCGGTGCGGAGGCGTACAGCTGCGCCGGATCCAGATTTCCCTGCAGCGCGACCCGGTTGGCCGCCCGATCTTTTGCCTCCCTCAAGGAAAGATGCCAGTCGATACTCAAGACATTCGCCCCCGACTCCAGCATTATTGGGAAAAGAGGGCTGCTCCCTTTGACAAAAAGCAGCGTTGGAACTCCCCGTTTTGCAAGGGATCGAAAGATCTCCTGCTCCCAGGGGAGGGCGAGCCGGGTGTAATCCTCCGGCGACAGGGAACCGGCCCAGGTGTCAAAAAGCTGGATTGCATCGACCCCGGCGTCGATTTGCGCGGAGAGATAAGCGACGGTTGCGTCAGCCAACCTCTTCGTCAAATCGTCGAAAAGTTTTTGATTTTCGAAAGAGAATTTCTTGATCGCGTTCCCTTCGTAGGAGCCATCCCCGCCAACCATGTAGGAGGCGACGGTAAAAGGGGCCCCCGCAAAACCGATCAAGGGGAAGTCAACCGGAAGTTTTTTCCGGATCCGCCGGATTGTCTCGAAAACAAAATCTGAATTGGCAATGACCTGATCCGGTCTTAATTTTTCGACGTCGGCACGGTTGCGGATCGGGTGGTCAAAGACCGGTCCGGTTCCCCGGACGAACTGGAGCCTCATCCCGAGCGCCTCCGGGACGATCAGGATATCGCTATAAAGGATTGCGGCATCGACG
>CAYYFU010000112.1:0-5613 GCA_964471095.1 uncultured Pseudomonadota bacterium | reverse complement strand
TTTGGTCATGACGGCAACGCCGATCCCGCGCACGTTGGCGATCACCCTCTATGGGGATCTTGATCTCTCGGTGATTGATGAAATGCCACCCGGCCGGAAACCGATCCAGACCGAAATTCTGGAATCCAGGAATCGCCGGACTCTCTACGCGATGATTCGGGAAACCTTGGAGCGCGGCGAACGGGGGTACATCATTTATCCGTTGGTGGAGGAGAGTGAAAAGCTTTTTTTGAAGGATGCGACACGGATGGCGGAGGAGTTGCAAAATCTTTTTCCCTTGTTTCGTGTCGCGTTGCTTCATGGTCGAATCGGATCCGAAGAGAAGGAGCGGATTTTTCGGGAATTCAAGAATGGGACAGTTCAACTCCTGGTCAGCACGACGGTCGTGGAAGTCGGCGTCGATGTTCCGGAGGCGACCCTGATGGTCGTCGAGCATGCCGACCGATTCGGCCTGTCTCAGCTCCACCAGCTTCGGGGTCGGGTTGGTCGGGGCGAACGCCCCTCCCGATGTCTGTTGGTCAGTGATTATCGGAAGTCAGAGGCGGCTTATCGACGGCTGAAGATCATGGCGGAGACGCAGGACGGTTTCCGGATTGCCGAAGAGGATCTGAAGATCCGCGGCCCGGGGGATTTCCTCGGGACCCGGCAGGCCGGACTCCCTGAGTTCAAAGTAGCCAACCTGATTCGGGACGCCTCGTTATTGGTGCAGGCGCGGGAGGAGGCGTTCCGGTTGTTGGCCATTGACCAGTCTCTGGAAAAAAATCCCCTGCTCAAAAAAGAGCTGTCGCGCCGCTGGAAAGACCGGCTTGCATTGGCCGAGGTGGGCTAGGAGGGAATATGAAAGATCTATCGGAGCGACGGCCCTATAAAAAAGGGACCCATCTGATTCACGGGAAATTCCGTTCCAAGAAGTGGGACTACAGCCATCATGTGATCCCGCCGATCACCGCCTCGACCACCTTCCGGCTTGCGACCTCGCACCGGGGGGCCAAGGGTTTTTTTGATTTTGCCTGCGACCAGACCCCGCAAAAGCGGAAGGTCCCGATCTACATCTATGACCGGCTCGATGAACCGACCCGTGGGATGCTGGAGGAAAATCTGGCGTATGCCGAGGGGGCGGAGGTCTGTGTCACCTTTGCCTCCGGGATGGCGGCGGTCTCGGCCGCCTGTCTGGTCTCGCTCCGGGCCGGGGACGAGATTCTCGCCAATGATATTTTATACGGCTGCACCTACAGCCTCTTGACCCACTGGTTGCCGCGCCTCGGGATCAAGGTCCGGTTCGTTGACTTGACCCGGGACCGGTATGAGAGGCAGATCAACGCCCGAACCCGGATGGTCTATTTTGAGAGCCCGATCAACCCAAATTTAAGATTGGTCGATATCCGAAGACTGGTTCAGAAGGTTGGGAGACTCAACCAGCGTCGTCACCCGGACCAGAAAATAGTGAGTTGCATCGATAACACCTTTGCCACCCCGTTCTGTCAACGACCGCTGGAGATGGGGGTTGATATGGTGATCCACAGCCTGACCAAGGATATCGGCGGTTTCGGAACCGACATGGGAGGGGCGGTCCTGACCGGAGACCCAAGATACGAAAGCCCGCTGATGCTGGTCCGGAAGGATTTCGGCGGCGTCCTCTCCCCCAAGAGCGCCTGGCCGATCCTGGTTTATGGGTTGCCGACCTTGCCGGTTCGGATGCGTCGTCAGCAAGAGACTGCCCTCAAGGTCGCCCGCTTTTTGGCAAAACACCCCCGGGTGAAGGAGGTTTTTTATCCGGGGCTCCCGTCGTTTCCCCAGTACTCACTCGCGCAACGTCAAATGCGTTGTTATGACAATAAGTTTGCCCCCGGCAGCATGATTTATTTTCTGGTCGAATGCCACGACAAGAAGAGCGCCGAGCGGTTTATCGACCGGATCGCCAAGCAGTCCTACACGATCACACTGGCGGTGAGTCTGGGGCAGATCCGGACGCTGATTGAAAATCCGTTCTCCATGACCCATTCGGTACTCCCGGCTGAAGAGAAGGAGAGGGAAGGGGTGGATCCCCACGGGATCCGCCTCTCAATCGGCCTCGAGGAGCCGGAGGATATTATCGCCGATCTGGATCGGGCCCTTCGCTGATTCGAGTTCCTTTCGCTCCACCGTCGCCATCACCAATGTCCGGTTTTGCAACGGGTCGTAGATTGCGTTCGGGATCTCCCGCTTTCCCTCTGTGTAAAGGGTGACGATCTTGCGCGGGGTTCGTCCCTTGCCGTAGGCAAGAATTCTCTCGATCACCTCCTGACCGGGGTAACATCCCTTCTGGCGCTTGTAACAATGATCCAGATTCGCCTCCAACAGGATGCGGGTCTCGTCAATGTCAACGCCGTACTCCGGGATCCCGGATTCGATCCGAAGGAGATCAAAGGCGGCCTTGGAAATCATGGGGAAGGGGAGGGAGGGTCTTTCCCCCTTGGGATAAACAATGTTCCAGACCGGGAGTTTGTAAAAGGTGTCCGTCCAGGAAAATCCCCCCGTTGCCCCCCTTTGCAAAAGGGGGGTTGGGGGGATTTTGCCAATGACCTGCGTGCAACCCCATTCTCCTGTCACATCATCAACGACCAACTTTTCTACGATCTTGTATTTTCGAAACAGTCCCAGAGTTTTTTCGGTCAGTTGCGGCGGGGTCACGACATGAAAGGCATCGGCGGAAGACCGGTGGAGGTAAAACAGC
This sequence comes from uncultured Pseudomonadota bacterium, assembly GCA_964471095.1. Taxonomy (GTDB): domain Bacteria; phylum UBA10199; class UBA10199; order JACPAL01; family JACPAL01; genus CAYYFU01. Next base: position 2,900 of record CAYYFU010000112.1, on the reverse strand, counting down.
GAAAGCACCATCCCCTTGCGGTCGAGGAGGGCGTTGTGCCGCCCCTCACCGACCGGGCATTGCGTCACCTCGTTCGTGACCATTCTTTGCAGATAAGCGGTTGAATCAGGCCCTTCCATTCGAAGATGACCGTAGTCAGATCGATCGAGACAACCAGCCGACTCATGAATCAGTTGAATTTCTTCTTGGAGAGTCATATATCTCGTCTCTCATGTCTCATCCGACTCTTGCGAAACTTCGTCATGCCATTGATCGCCTTGATCGTCAAATCCTGAAATTCTTGAATCAGCGTGCCCAGATCGCATTGCGGGTGGGGGCGCTCAAGGCCTCACGCCGCGAGGATTTTTATACCCCTGCCCGCGAGAAAATTTTACTGGAGCGATTGAAGAAAAAAAACCGCGGGCCGTTTCCGAACCGCGCGCTCCAGACCGTCTATGGCGAGATCCTCTCCGCCTCCCGTTCCTTAAACGCCCCGATGACGGTTGCTTATTTGGGGCCCGAGGCCACTTTTACGCACATGGCGGCGTTGAAGCATTTTGGCCGTTCTTCGGAGATGGTCCCGGTTCCTTCCATCGCCCGCGTCTTTGATGAGGTCGAACACCAGCGGGCCGATTGCGGCGTGGTCGGGATTGAAAACTCAACCGAGGGAGTGGTCGGGGCGACGCTCGACCGATTTCTCGATTCCCCGTTAAAGATCATCGCGGAGGTGACCCTGCCGATCTCCCATCATTTCATGACCCAACAGGGGAGGGGGCGGGGGATCCGAAGGATTTTCTCCCATCCGCAGGCGATCGGCCAGTGTCGCGCCTGGCTGGATGAAAATTATCCGGGGATCCCGCTGATCGAGGTCGACAGCACTGCCCGAGCGGCCTCCCGGGCGGCGGAAGGGGGACAGGCCGCGGCGATTGCGAGTGAAGAGGCGGGCCGTACCTATGGGCTCAAGATTATTCATCGACATATTGAGGACAACCCGAACAACATCACCCGCTTTCTGGTCCTGGGCAGAAAATCGCCCGGTCGAACCGGGCGCGACAAAACCACGATCCTGTTCTCCGTCAAGAATGAGGTCGGGATTCTTTACCGGATGCTCGAGCCGTTTTATTCCGCAAAGATCAATCTGACCAAGATTGAGTCGCGGCCGCTCAAGAAAAAGGCCTGGGAGTATATCTTCTTTGTCGACTTTGACGGGCATATCGAGGAGGGGCGGGTCAAGAGGGCCTTGAAGGCGCTGGAGCAGAAATGCCTCTTTGTCAAACATCTTGGTTCCTACCCAAGGGCTGTCAGTTAACTCCTCCGTCGCTAACGTAACGATTGCCAATTCCTCCTCTTAAGATAAGAGGAGGCTAGATAAACGAGGTTTCCAGTAGCCCCCTCTTAAGGTAAGAGGGGGGCTGTCGTCGCAACAATCTTTGGGGGGAGTTATGAAGGGCAGGGTCATCATCGTGGGGCTGGGTCAGATCGGCACCTCGATCGCCCTCGCCTTGCGCCGGAGGCGATGGGCGGGGAAGATCATCGGGATCGACCGGCAGGGCCTGCCCTCCGGAGGCCAGGGGGCGGGCCGGGTCAATCAACTCAACCTGGGGCCTAATGATTTTGTGATCCTCGCGGTTCCCGTCAGAACCATCCTCCATTACTTGAGCCTTCTCCCCAAGGGGCCGCTCATCATGGATGTTGGCAGCACCAAGAGGTCGATCGTTTCGATCGCCCGGCGGAGAGAGTTGCGATTTGTCGGGGCGCATCCTGTCGCCGGGACGGAAAAATCGGGACCGGGCGCGGGAGATCCGGATCTGTTCAAGGGGCGGCGCTGTTTTTTGTCGTTTCTGCCAAAAACCTCGGCGGCAGACCGCCGGTTTGTGCAAAACCTCTGGAAACGGCTTGGGGCCTTGCCGCAAGCGATCGACGCCGACCGACACGACCGTCTCTTCGCCAAAATCTCCCATCTGCCGCATGCCACCTCTTTTTCATTTGTGCGGGCGGTCCTGCCTGGGCTCGGTCGGGAACGGATCGGGAAATGGGTGAAGGGGAGTTTTTGCGATATGACGCGGGTCGCCTCCAGCCCTGTTGAGATCTGGACCGACATCTTTTTAGAGAACCGGAAGGAGCTGATTCCTCTGCTGGGGCGGCTGCGCAATGAATTAACCAAACTTCGTTCCCTGTTAACCGCCGGCTCTTCAAAACCGGTGAAGAGATGGATAGCTCAGGCAAAGAGACTCAAAAAAACAGGATGAAGGTCCCGGGCGACAAATCGATTTCCCATCGGGCCGTCATCTTTTCGGCGCTCTCCCGTCAGACGGTTCGGATCGAAAACCTGTTGGAGGGAGAGGACGTATTAAGAACGGTCGAAATCTTTCGAAGACTCGGTGTCTCGATTCGGAGGCAGGGAAAGGTCTGGGTCGTGAGGGGGAGGGGCCCGGAAGCCCTTCGCCCCACCCGGCGGGTCCTCTATTGCGGCAACTCCGGCACCACGATGCGTCTGATGATGGGTGTCTTGGCCGCGCTGCCGTTTAAAAGTGCGCTGACCGGAGATGCCTCGTTGAATCGCCGTCCGATGGGGCGGGTGGCAAGGCCGCTCCGACGGATGGGGGGTCAAATCAAAGAGGTTTATCGGAACGGGAAGAGGATCATTGAGATTCAAGGTCCGGTGGGTCGGGGGATTCATTATCGATTGCCGGTCGCCTCCGCCCAGCTCAAGTCGGCGATCCTGCTGGCAGGGCGGGTTGCCGGTGTGCCGGTTCGCGTGATCGAACCGGTTAAAAGCCGTGACCATACCGAACGGATGATTCGGCTGTTTCAACAACCGGTGCGGCGGTTGGTGGTTCCGGGAGATCCCTCCTCGGCCGCCTTTTTTGTCGTGGCCGGGTTGCTGCATCCGGATCTCGGCTTTCAGGTGAAGATTGCAA
>CAYYFU010000111.1:0-5613 GCA_964471095.1 uncultured Pseudomonadota bacterium | reverse complement strand
TGTCCAGCCCATCGACGCGCCTTTCCTCGTCCGCATGAAGAGACAGGATGTATTCTCCTCTTCGAACTCGCTCCTGGATCCAGGGAGGAAGCAATTTCTCCACGGGACAGATTTAAGATAGGTGGGGGTGGAAATCAACCCAAACCGCCGCCGTCATCCCGACGGTGTGGATTTAGCTAAAACTGAACTTGCAATTCCGCCCCTAAACCTTGCGGGTCAGTCAGGCTGACTCGGGGTGAGACCCTGATTGATTCGCGGATCTTTTTATTTCGTTGATGAATATAGATCGGGGTGCCGATGGCGTCCCAGAGGTAGGTCGGGATGGTTGTCGCGGCAAAAATGATTCCGGCCTGTTTGATTCCACCGAGAGGGGCAAAAGGGTCAGAAGACGTACTTTCAGAACTATTTGCTGAGTAGTAGATAAGCCCTCCAATAAACCCGGCCACCTGGATCCCCATCGCAATCCCTCCCTGAATCGGGTGCCCTGCGTAGATGAGACCATCACCGCTCAACGGGTCTAGACCGAGAACCACCCCGAGAGGCATGCTCTTAGGACGCAAGACCTCGATCGGCTGTTTCTCGAGGGCAAGAAGGGTGGCTGGGGAGAAAAGAGTAGCGATTAGAAGCAGGGTTATTTTCATTTAATTCTCCCAAAAGACCAGTTCACAATTGTCCGCATAGTTCTCCATATTAGTCAGGGAACCTCCACTGTAATCACAAGAGTCGGTTATTTCATCCAGAAGATGTTCGTTAATGCAATGATCTAATTCTGTCGCATCCACAGTGACGACCCCTTCTTCAATTGCAATCCGAATCAGATCGGCTGGCGCCCCCTCAAAGGGGCCCGACAACCCAAACTCATCCCAGATATCGGCCGCAAGCCCTTCTTCTAAAGCGTTTTGGCATTCCATAAAAGAGATCTCGGAATCGCACTCACTGACCGTCGTACAGAGGGCATTGATAACGCTATCGACTGAAGGCTCTGCGCTTTCTGTTCGGATACTGAATTCATCCGGCAGAAAGATTCCGGGGTACTCATCGTTACCACATTCTTGCGGGATTACTTCTTCAAGCTCCCCAAGCTCGTCCAGAGAGGTGATATAACTGCCATCGATACTTTCACAGGTGACCTCAACAATCCTCTGTCGGCAGGAACAGTAGCGATCATTGTTGAATTCAATAAAACCCATTTCCAGCAGAGCGCGGATCGAGGCGAAGATCACCATTTCATCTTCGGCAAGACCGAATTCATCGGTAATGCTGACTCGCTCCAGCTCGACAAGGCATTCCTCATAACCGATGGTCGGACGACATGTGTGGACTTTTTCGCAGAGCACCTGTTTTAAGTCATCCACCGAAGGAGTGATGCCGCAGGAACCCTCTGATTGGGGCTGCTCGGGTTCGTTTCGAGACGATGACGTCCCATTCTCGCCACACCCTTGGGTCTCCCCTAGTTGGGGTTGGCCTGGCTCGTCTCGAGATGATGACGTCCCATTCTCGCCACACCCGGTGAACGCAATTTTGCCACCCTCCATAGTAAAGACCACGGCGAATCGAACCGGTGCATCGTTGATCCGGATCTCCACCGTCACCACTTCCTTCGTAGCCGACATGGTGAGGGCCACTGATAATTTCTCGCCGTCGGGGAACGAGAAGTCCGAATCAAAGCGCTGGCCACCGGAGGGCGGCGGGTTTGAGATCGAAAGGGCGGGGCTTGAGGTTGACGGCACCAGGGCAAAGCCGCCATTGGCGGTCCCGGTCACGTTGCCGCGATCGTCCAGCCGGGTCGCGGTGGCACGCCCCCGCTCATAGATATTCACGATAAACCGAAGCCTGCCATCGGTGCTGGAGATCTTGAGGGTTCCCGGAGGCGGGGTTGGGTTGCCGATGATCGTTCCTTGAGGGTCATCCGGGAGGTCATCCGTCGTGTCGGTCGCGTTGTTGCTACATGCTGCCACCCCGAGGGTCAAGGCCAAGAGGATTGCGATTCGGTTTAGCTTCATGGTGCTTCTCCTTCTTTCGTCAATGGAAACAGATGAAAATTGAGCTGTGCGACATGCCGCCGCGGCGCGGCGTCTGCCTCGAGGGTGCTGTCCAGCTCTCGCTTGAATTCCTGGATCCGTTTTTTGATCTTTTCAAAACCGGTCTCCGAAACGGTGACCGTCAGGGAGGAAAACTCCCTCCGGCGGGACGGGATTGAACCGACCGCCCGCTTGGCGAGGTCGCACATCTCGCGGTGGAAATTGACAAGGGAATGGCTCCGAACCTCGTCGGGCGTCGCGAAGGTCGCGGCGGTTCGCCGGAGTTTGCCGTCACCGTCGGGCACAAGGAATTTCAACTGCCGCAGTTCGTTCAGCGCCCGCCGGGCATCGTTAAGGCCGATTGGGGGGTTCAGTTTTCGCGCGATCCATTCCGGGTCGCCGCGAAATCCCTCGAGCCGGGCGAGTTCCAAGATTGCCACGTAGTACCAATGCGAGAGACACTCGTACTGGAGGGCGGTTAGTTCCTGCGCCTCGCGGAACGGCCGGTAGGTGACGAGCTGCCGGAAGTGGTGGTCCTTCTCGTCATGAGATCTTGCCTGATTCATCTGGACCAGATGGGTGAAAAATTTTGCCTCGGCGGCGGGTAGTTTGAGCCCCCGGATCACCCGGTAGATCCCCTGCTGGGCGAGGTTTCGCTTCCCGTCCAAGACCAGCTTCAGGGCGGAGGACGACTTGAAACCAGCGGTTCGGTTAAACTTTCGGAAGGAGAACTGACCCTGCTCTCGAAGGGTGCCGATCCGCTCCTTCAGAAACTGCCGATAATCCAAATAGTCGTAAACTTTATTCACGTTGCCTCTCTACCCAAAGCTATCGGTCAGCGCCCAGGATTAGTTGCGTGAAATAGGAATTTTTCGTTTTCTTGAGAAAACAGCTGTGTCTGCTTCCAAGGAGAATTTGTTACTTAACTTATTGTAATTAATAATATTTTTGTAGACCCGTCACATGGGGCTACGATGGATGACTCAGCATTGTTTTTTTTCAGAAAACAATTCCTCGAGGACGGCCACGCTTGCCGCCGTCATCCCGACGGTGTGGATTTAGAACAGCCTTTTCCCCTCTTTGACAATACGAGCAAGCAGGGTTCGTGAATCCGGTTTATGAAGCTCGCGCGGATGAAAAGGGAGGGGCTCGATCGCCGCATCCACTTCGCAGGCCCGCTTGAATAGAAACTGCATATCCTTAATTTCGTTTTTATCGGTGAATTTTCGGGAAAAAACGGCGAGATCAATATCGGAATACGGTTTGGGCTTTCCCCATGCGTAAGATCCGAACAGGATGACCCGGCTAACCGGTATCTCCTTGCGGAGACGGTTCACGTAGCGGCGCACCACCTTTCTTAACCTAATTGGTGAATAAGCCATTTGGCCATCCTTTCGGTCCTGGCAACGTAAGAAACCGCTGTTTTTCTGTCGCACAGCTCGCTCAATTTCCGCTTGTATTCTCCGTACCTCGCCTTGATGGCAAAAGGGGTCAATTCCAACAGAAGTCCGGCATCCTGGCCTTCGCACGATTCAAAGAGTCCCGCCTCCTGGGCAAGTCGAGGCAGGTTATGAATCGGAAAGGCCCCTTTGCCTAAGCTTGCCAAACAGGCCTTGAGGAGCTTCTCGACAGCTTGCTGACACATGAACACCGCATAGAGGTACTTGCGGATACGGATCATGCCGCGGGCGGTCTCCAGATCGTATTTGGCGCGTTCTCGCCATTGGCCGACGATGCGATCCATGGGCGATGAGTATCAGAAAAAGGGGATGGAGGCAATTCTTTAACCATCGCCTCCGTCATCCCGACGGTGTGGATTTAGGGGATTTCCCAGGATACGGCGAGCAGGCCTCCGCGGTGGAGCGGGACAATTCCGATCACGGGTGACAACCAAGAAGCCGACCACGATTTCTTCCACTCATTATATTTGTCATATTCCTTCTCCGGCCGTCGCTTTACCAGCAGATGGGTCACGCCGTAACCCAGATAAATGATCCCCGTATAAATGAGGGGGCTCCGCTCCGTTGAACGATCACCGGCCAGATAGGCGGCGAGTGTCCCGGCGCCGACCGCTAAACTCGCCCCCCCCTGCCAGAAACGCGCGATTCTTGCCTTACTGGCGAGACTCGCAAGGTAACCCTCTCCGGTAGTAACCTTACTTTCCAGGTTCCGTTCGGTTGCCTCTTCAAGGAGGCGGTATTTTTTGGGGAGCCGCTCATAATCGGACTGAATCAGGAGGACCAGGGTCCCCCCCAATCCAAGAACGCCGGCAACGACGGAGAGTGTGTTAGTGGAGGAGGTGGTTGGGGTGAAGTGGGCCGTGGTTGTCGTTCCTCGTCTTTTTCGGACAAAAGACGCATAGCAATCCAAGCCACACCCGCACCGGTCAAGGCCAAGCCGATTTTGAAGGGGAATCGCATGACATTTACATGATCGGAGATCTTTAAAAAAAGTTGCTTAAATTGGAGAAATTTTGTTTTCTCAAGAAAACAGTTCCCGCGACAAAAGCTTTATATAGTTTTAATTTTTGACAATCTATATAAAGTTTTGATAATATTTAGATGAGATGAAGAATTCGGAGAAACTTAATCTTATCATGGCATTGGAAGGAGTTACCCAGGAGAGGTTGGCTCAACGGATCGGAGTCACCTTTGCAACCCTTAACAGCTGGATCAACGAGCGTTCCGCGCCCCGCGTTGCCGCCCAGCGGAAGATCGATCAGCTCTACCGGGAGGTAACCGGTCATGACGAGCCCCTGGCGGAGCCGCTTGCGGCCAAGAAGGCGATCCTGGCTGAAAAGTCCAAACACTATAAGAACATCCTGCGACTGATTCTTGAAGGCCCGGATCTTCGCGACCAATGGCTGCTCTCCTTGACCTACAATACGAACCGGATCGAGGGGAGCTCGCTCAGCGAAACGGAGACTGCCGCCGTTATGTTCGACAACGTTGCCCTGCCGCACAAGACCCTCGTGGAACAGATGGAGGTCAAGAATCATCAGGCGGCGTTGAACTACCTGCTTTCTTACCTCACCGACTCACAGGTGATTGATGAAGGCCTCGTTCTGAAACTGCACAGCATGCTGATGAACGGCATTCGCGAGGATGCCGGCCGTTACCGCCAGCATCCGGTTCGAATCGTAGGGGCGAACATCCCGACCGCCAACTATCCGAAAATTCCGGCGCTCATGCCGGAGATTTTCAAGAAAATAGATCGGCGGGAGGGAGACCTTGTCCGACAGATCGCCGTCCTTCATAGCGAATTTGAAAAAATCCATCCCTTTTCCGATGGAAACGGCAGGATCGGGCGCCTCTTGATTCAAGCGATGGCGCTCCGGCAGGATTATCCCCCTGCAATCATCTCGCAAAAGAAGAAAAGGAAGTACCACGCGGCCCTGCATAAAGCCCAGCGCACCGGCGAAACAAGGGGGTTGGAGGAATTTCTCTGTGACGCCTTCCTGACAGGCATTCGCCTGATGGAGCGGAAGTAAACAGTGTGGATCTGGATTCAGGCAAGCGAAATCACGGGAATGGCAATGGACCTTAAGGTTGCCTGGGGAGCGGCGGCCAGTTTCTCAAGTCGTTTCGCAACT
>CAYYFU010000110.1:4270-5682 GCA_964471095.1 uncultured Pseudomonadota bacterium | reverse complement strand
GCGACTCGCGATGCTGAAACGGGGGATCACCGATATCCGGATGTTTTTTGAAAATGATTTTCGGTTTTTGGAGCAATTTCGATGAAGATTCCCGTGACCTGGCTCCAGGAGTTTGTTTCGGTACGGTTGTCGGTCGAAAAACTGGCGCATCGCCTGACCGAGGCCGGTTTTGAAGTGGAGTCGATCTCCGAGGAGGAGGGGGATTCGGTCCTGGAGGTCAATGTCCCGCCAAATCGTGGCGATTGCCTCTCGATCCGTGGCCTGGCCAGAGAAGTGGCGGCGATTCTTAAACGGGCGGTTCGAACAAAACGACCGGTTCGATGGACCTGAAAAGGCCTCCCCTCCGATATCACCGTGGAGGTTCGGGACAAGAAGGGGTGCCCCCGCTATGCCGCTTGGGTCGTTCAGGACGTGAAGGTTGCTCCCAGTCCGGAACCGATCGCCCGACGGCTCCGTCAGGCCGGGATCCGGCCGGTCAATAACGTTGTCGATGCGACCAATTATCTTCTGCTTGAGCGGGGTCAACCGCTGCACGCCTTTGATCGGGAGAAGATTCGAGGGAAGATCGTGGTGCGTCATGCCGATCCGGGCGAACCGTTCACCACGTTGGATGGCAGGGAATATCGTTTGCAACCGACTGACTTGTTGATTGCCGATGAGGAAAAGGGGATCGCCCTGGCCGGGGTGATGGGGGGCCGGAATTCGGAGATCGGTCCGGAGACGAAGACGGTTCTGCTGGAAAGTGCCTTTTTTGATCCGTTGGGAATTCGGAAGACCGCACGTCGGCTGGGGATCCATACCGATTCTTCCTGCCGGTTTTCCCGGGGGGTTGATTTTGACCAGGTCCTGGACTCTCTCCAAGAGGCGGTGGCGATGATTGCTCAATGGGCCGATGGGGTGCCGACCGCCCAGGGGATCGACAAGATCGCGCGCCACCTGCCCAAAAAACAGATCTCTTTTGAGCCCAAACAGGTGGAACAGGTTTTGGGGGGAAGATGGCCGGTTGCAGAGGTGAACTCCGTTCTGAAAAGGCTTCATCTGACCCAAAAAGGGAAGAGATGGGAGATCCCCTCGTATCGCACCGATCTCTCGGCACCGATCGATCTGGTCGAGGAGGTGTCTCGTCTCGGAGGGTTGCAACGAATTCCGACAACCCTGTACCCCCATTTTGCCGCGCCGAGGGTCGCCGCGGCGGACCGAGAAAGGCTTCGGGAACTGCGCCGTCGAATGACCGCCTTGGGATTTTTTGAAACGGTTCACTTGAGTTTTATTTCCCCGTCGGATCTGGAGGCGGATCCCGGCTGGAAGGAACAGGCGGTTCCGCTCGCCAACCCGTTGGGGCAGGAGCTCTCCTGGCTGCGCCCCAGCCTCCTCCCCTCGTTGTTGCAGACCGCCGCTTACCATCATCGGCA
>CAYYFU010000110.1:0-4260 GCA_964471095.1 uncultured Pseudomonadota bacterium | reverse complement strand
GCACAAGATTTTTAATGTCAGGCTTTTTGAACTTCGCAAGGTTTTCCAAAAGGGAGAAAAGGGGCCTCGGGAGTTTCTCTCCCTGGCGGCGATCGCCTCCGGCGGGCCGCTCTTTTCCGGTTGGAGCGATTCACGAAAAGAGATCGATTTTTTTGATCTGAAGGGGGTTCTGGAAGGGGTCCTGCGTGACGTTTCGGGCGGGCTTGCCTGGGATCGGGACGATTCTCCCCTCTGTCTTCGCGGCAAAGCGGCGGTGATTCAGGAGGGGGGAAGACCGATCGGCCGGTTGGGGGAACTCCACCCGCGGCTGGCCGATCGGTATGAACTGAAGAAAAGGTGCTTTGTCTTTGAGGTTTCTCTTGATAAAATGCCTTACCAGACCGTTGGGGTAAGCCGGTTTCGACCTTTTGCACGGTTTCCCCAGGTGCAGAGGGATCTTGCCGTCGTGGTGGATGAACGGATCGCGAGCGGCCAGCTCGAAAGGTTTCTCGCCACCGGTTGGCCGGAGTTGGTTCGTGGAGTCAAGATGTTTGATCTGTATCGGGGAAGTCAGGTTCCAGCAGGAAAAAAGAGCTTGGCCTTTTCCCTTCTCTTCGGTCGTGATGACCGGACCTTGACCGACGAGGAGGTGGACGAGGCCTGGAGACGGATCCAGGATTCCGTCAGGAGGGAGTTCCATGCAGAATTTCGATGAAACAGAAGAGCCCAAGCAGGAAGGGACCATCACCAAGGCGGATATCGTGGAGAAGGTCTATTCGAAAATAGGCTTCTCCAAAAAGGAGTCGGCCGAGATTGTCGAACTGGTGTTAGGGACGATCAAGGAGACCCTGGAACGGGGTGAGAAGATCAAGATCTCCGGATTCGGCAATTTTGTGGTCCGGCAGAAACGCCCCCGGATCGGCCGGAATCCTCAAACCGGTGAAGAGATCGAGATCTCGGCACGCCAAGTCTTGACCTTTCGGCCCAGTCAAGTCTTGAAGGGACAGCTGAATAAGCAAGGGTCGTGATCCCGAACAAGCTCTATTTCAAGATCGGGGAGGTGGCGGAACTGGTTGGTGTGGAGCCGCACGTTCTTCGCTATTGGGAGACGGAGTTTCGGGAAATTGCCCCGCAGAAATCCCGTTCCCGTCAGCGGCGCTATCGCCGACAGGATGTGGGACGGATTCTGGAGATCAAGAAGCTCCTCTATGAGGAAGGGTTTACGATCGAGGGGGCCCGGAAGCGAATGAAGAAGTCGACCTTTCAGGCGGACGATCGGCCGGAGAATTCTTCCTTAAAAAAAATCCAACAGGGGCTCGAAGAGATACTGAAGATTTTAGGACACGGGGTGTAGCTCAGCCTGGTAGAGCACTTGCTTGGGGTGCAAGTGGTCACCGGTTCAAATCCGGTCACCCCGACATTCAGTCCGTGAAATCCATTGCCTTCTTTTGGTTGATCCTCGTTGTGCTGCCGCGAGTTGCCGGCGCGGTGACCGACCGGTTTGCCGGGTTCGATCTCTGGCCCGCTATTGGGGAGCGGAACTTCTACGCTCTCTCTTCGAGTGAGACACTTTCGCCGGGCCGCTTCTCCCTGGATCTTTCCAACAGCTACGCCCGGCGTTCCCTGGATCGGCTCGATCTGAACGGAATCTTTGAGCGGGAGGCGATCGGTTATTTTTTGAGCCACCAGCTCACCGGGGCGGTCGGGATCACGGATCATTGGCAACTGGGTGTGACCGGGACCTTTTTTTCTCAAGTTCGCTTTGAGAGCCCATTGCTCGATCCGGGTCCCGGACCGGAAAATGTGAGAGAGGTGGGGGATCTTCGCTTGGCAACGCGCCTTGCCTTTTGGCAACCGGAAGAGGGGCGTCGTTGGGGGCTTGCCCTCGAACCGTATGGAACGATTCCCCTGGGGGCCGAGGATCATTATTTGGGGGAAAACAAGGTTGCCGCCGGCGGGCGACTCATCGGCGAAGTTCTTCCGCATCGACGGATGCGATTGGCGGTGAACGTCGGTGCCGAATGGAAGCCGGAACAGGTGTTGATGAGCAACATTGATTTTCAGCATCGGTTCTTATCGGGGATCGGCCTTTCGGGTGATCTGGGGCAAGGGGTGCGGCTGTCGCTTGAAGGTCAGGCGAATACGGCGATCAGAAGCTTCTTCAGGGATCGAGACGTGACCCCGGCTGAATATTTGGGAACGATGCAGTGGAATCTTGGCAATGGTTTCACTTTGGGGGGCGGGGCGGGCAGTTGTATTGTTTGCGGCGGGAAAGGGGCGCGTCTCAGGGGCCTGTTCACCATCGGTTTCCGTCAAGTCGAGACCCCTTCACCCGCACCGGTGGTGGTGACACGGGAAAAGATCGAGATCCACGAGCCGATTCACTTCGAGTTCGGCGAGGCGATCCTCCGGCCCGAATCTTACCCGATCCTCAAGGTTGTGGCGGAGATTCTGGAAAAAAATCCTCATCTCCTCAAGATTCGGGTGGAGGGGCATACCGACGATATCGGCTCGAAGCTCTATAATTTAGAGCTTTCCCGAAAGCGGGCGGAGGCGGTCAGGAAACACCTGATCTATCGCGGCATCGAGCCCGAACGGCTCACGACCCAAGGGCAGGGCGAGTCCCGGCCGATCGACACCAATCGAACCGCCGAGGGACGAAGCCGAAACCGGCGCGTCGTGTTGACGCCGCTGAAAACCAACTAATCTTCCGGCAACACGACTCGGCCCTCCAGGATCACCGCCGGGGGTTCTTCTTGCTGTGTCTCTGTGGTTGTCTCGTCGGGGAAATTTTGCTCAATCCTTGCCGCACACCCGCCGAAGGTGACGAAGGCGAAAAGCATGATCAGCGCGATTGACTTGATCATAACATCCCTCCCCATGATTGCAGATTGGTCGTCTCCCATCCGGAATAGTTGAAGGAGGACGAATCGGAGCCGGTTGCGGTCTCCACAAAGCTGGCGGCGCAATCGCTATAGGTCCCGACCTGCTGGTAGCACTGGTCAAACTGCGCGGTATTGACCTCCACCGCCTCCTCCGCCTGTTGCAGGTTGGATTCGGGATGGGAGGTCGAAAAGGTCCCCTGTTCCATCATTGCCGCAAACAGGCCGCCGTATAATCCTGGATTTTTCGCAATCGTCTCGGTGGAGGATCGGAGGGTCTCGTGAAGGTTTTTCCCGAAATCCCGCAACGCCGTATCGGTCCACCCCTCGATATCGATCTCCTCGACCATCCCCAAAAGCGGCGTCAGTTCGTCCGCGTCGCTCGCGAGGTCCAGCTGATCCCAGGCGCCCCGGAGGATCCGCTGGCGGTCCCAATCGTGGAGTTTCTCGACCGTTCCCCGCTCGCGGGCCGACGTCACCGTCCGCTCGATCATCGTGAGCTTGGACTCAAGGCCGGAGGGGTCGGAAAAGTCCTCCGGTTCAAGCGCCTGCAGGGAGACCGCATACGCCTTCAGCGCGTCGCGGTCCCCGCAGAGATCGGCATCGGAGGCGAGGTTGAAGGCAAAATCCCGGACCTTGCCGAGGATGTTGGCGCTTGCCGTCAGCCGTTCGCGGAGCGTCTCCTCCGAGAGTCCGCAGTAAACAGAGCCGCCGAGGGCGAGGGCGTCGATCTCCGCCGCGGTCAATTCGCGATGCATCGGGGCAGAGAGCAAGGCGCCGAAATCGGGGAATCCGAAGTCGGAAGGTGAAACCCGCTCCCGCATGAAACATTCCGCTAGGTCTCGGATCGTCCCGGCGACCGCGCGGCTCGCGGAGCTGTCGGCCGAGGCGTTGTTGAAGTAACTGCTCCCGAAGTTGGCGAGGCAGGTTGCCCGCTCCTTCACCGCCTCCCAACCCTGCTCATTCAGCTCTTGTCGGAGCATCTCGAGCGCATAGGTCTCGTTCAAGTCAATGTCGCCGATCGCCACGGTGACCGGATTGCCATCCTCGCCGGTTGCCAGGGCGGCCGCTGGAGAAATCGTTGCCGAACTGCCGGTCGTCGTATCCGCCTCGACGAACTTGCCTAAAGTCAATCCGTCTTCACAGGTGGTTATGACCGCGAGCTGAACGGTGTTGTCGCTCACCACCGAGTCGGGGCAGTCAAGCTGGAATGTCCCGTCCGGGTTCGGGGTGACCGGACCGCAGACGGTCTCGTTGGTCGCCAGATCGACCCCGGTGACCTCGCATTGAACCACAGCAGCGGCATCGGCCGTCTCATTGGCTGTTTCTTCTTCTGCGGAGACCGGTTCGTCATCGTCGGTCACCATCAGGGTCACCTGCTGTTCCCCCTCCTCGATCC
>CAYYFU010000109.1:723-5746 GCA_964471095.1 uncultured Pseudomonadota bacterium | reverse complement strand
CGTTCTTCAGATGAGCCGATTGCGTCGTGGTTTTGACATCCGATTCGATCCCCTTGAAGCCGAGGGACTCCCGGAACGAGAACGGAAACAGTTCGATGGAGTGGTGCCGTCCCGTCAGATGGCTTCCGATCTCTCGGCTCAAGGGCGAGGCATTCGATCCGGTGACAATGACCTTGTGTCCCGCGTCATGCAAGCGGCGCACGAAGAGTTCCCAGCGCGGGACGTTCTGGATCTCATCGATCAGGAAGAATTTTTTCTCGCCGAAGAGACCGATCAGGGCCTCGTGGATCCGGCTGAAACCGGAGGCCTCAAACCCCGTCCAGCGCTCGTCGTCGAAGTTGAGGTAGTAGAAGTCGTCCGGAAAAGAGGCATGGGCCGCCTGCGCCTGCAACGTTGATTTTCCGGAACGTCGGAGGCCGGTGATAACCACGACATGGGGGGATTTGAGATAGGGCCGGACCCGGGCCAGGGCTTCTCGGGGATACCCCAGATCCATCTTGCCGAACCGGTCCGCCTGCTCCCGGAGCAAAAACCGCAGGTTCTGGGGGGAGGCAATAATTTCGTTCATAATGAAAACTTATCATAATAAGTTTTCAATGACAATGAAATATTTTGGAAGGTGAAAACCCAGCCGCGACGCGACACCATTCCGGCACTCGTTGAGGCGGTTGTGAAGGGGATCGGGGAATAAGCTGTTTTTTGGCCTTGTCCCTACCATAAAATTATGCGATTATAATCGCGTAGTTTTATTGTATGTAAATAACATCATAATTACAGATACTTATGGATATGACTTCGCTGAATATTTTGAATCCCTGGTGGGAGAGCCGGGAGGCGCTTGATCGGGACGAGCACCTGAAACAGGTGTCGGGAAGGCCCTATTATTTTGACAATCCCCTTAAGGAATCGCTCGTTGGGCAACCCGGGGAGACTTACATCCTTCGAGGGAGCCGTCAGGTGGGGAAGACGACCCTTCTCAAGGAGAGGATCCGGTCAGGAATCGTGCAGGAGGGGAGGAATACGCGTCATTGCCTCTATCTGTCATGCGAGGCAATCGAAAGCTTCCAGGAACTCCGGGAGCTTCTGACCCGCTGGATTCGGTCTGCCGGAGAGAATCCCCTCCTGATCTGTCTGGACGAAATTACCTTTGTTTCGAACTGGCAGAGGGCCCTCCTGTGGCTCTTGAATGCGGGTCTCTTGAAAAATTCTGTCACCTTGATCACCGGATCGAACGCCCGGGATCTTAAAAGGAGTTCGGAACGATTTCCGGGTCGTCGCGTCTCCGAATTAAAAGTTTATCCGCTCTCGGTTTTTGATTATGAAAAGGTTCCCCTGTTTCAAAAATACTCGCCCGCCGAACGACTCGATATTTTCTTTCGCATCGGCGGTTTCCCTCATGCCATCCGGGATTTTTGGGAAGGAGAAAAGGTGAGCGATACAACCTACGAGGCCTACGCCAACTGGATTTTCGGCGATGCGGCACGGTTCGAATTGAATCGTGAGATCCTGAATCATCTCCTGTTCAGACTTTTCGAAACCCAGGGAACGCAGGTGACATGGCAGAGGCTTGTGGAGAAATCACCGGTCAGGAGCCATGAGACCGCCGCGGTGTATGTGGAGCATGTAGAACTCGCTTTTCTCTGTCACATCCTTGCCTGTTATGACCCTGAAAAGAAGATGGCGGCGCCCCGCAAGGCGAAAAAGGTCTATTTTATCGACCCCCTGCTCTGCGGACTTGCCGGCGGCTATCTCGCCGGTTTTCGCAACACCGCGGTCTGGTGGGAGGAAAAGCTCCGCGACAAAGAATTCCGTGGAAGATTGTTCGAGGCGACTGTCGTCAACTGGGTCAAGAGATTCGAGGAATCGGTCTATTACTGGTATTCACCGGCGGCCAAACGAGAGGTTGATCTGCTGATCCGAAGAGCGGGTCAGATCTTCCTCAATGAGATCAAGTCGGCACCGGCATCGGAAAAAGCGGCATTGGGAAGGCCGGTTGACGTTGTTACCCCTGAAATTTTCTTGAGAGATTTCTCCCCCTATTCGCCGAGGCGGTGAAAATTCAGCCGAGGCGCTACACCATCCCGGCATTGGTCGAGGCGATCGTTTCCCCTATCGGCTACCCTTGGTTTTCACCAGATTACTTTTCACCAGATTACCGCAATACGCTACCACATCCTGCATCCTTCGTCGCACTTACCTCGGCACAATCCGGCAATGAGATTCCAAGCGCCTCCCCAACCCTAGTGACGAATGCCTGATCTTCCATGCTACAGAGTCCAACCGTTTTTGACATATGAGCTCCTTCCGGGGTCTGCCCCCTTAGATGCCCAGATTTTATCGGCAGGTCCCCACAGAAAGTTGCGGATTATTTTGTGTTTTACCGGAGGTCACAGTTGTTTTGTCACCAAAAAATATAGGTTGAAATCTACCTAGAATAGTGATATCTATTTGATATGAATGTAGATTCAATTATATCAGTTAGCGAGTTACAGAAGCTCTCCCTGCGGCGGCTTCGCAAGATGAAGACCCCCCTTTTTGTGGTTGATCGAAAGTCGGGGAGGCGCGGGTTTGTGATTGTAGACCTCGAAACCTTCGAGCATTTGCAAGCCGGGGAATCGGCCGTTGCTAACAGGCCGGCGCGTCTTGCCGGAGAGACGCCCGACTTTCGGCAAATGGGGCTTCTTTGGGATCGTTCGGGGCTGTCCAACAAGGAGTTTTATCTTCGCCTCAAGGATGCCGGGCATCTGGAGCATCTCTGGGCGATGAGGAGGTTGCTGGAATATGCCCCCAGTTCGTTCGTGACGGGGCTTCTCTCTTTGAGCGAGATCAAGGGGGCCGTGGCGTCAATCCGATTGAGGCCGGCGTTTCAGGAGGCGTGGAACCGTGCCGTTCACTATTGGTCCAAAACCGCATCATAAGATTCCCGCTCCCCTTCGGGAGTTGATGGAGCGCTTCTTCTCCCTGATGGATTGGAAGGGGCTCTATTTGACGGGGGGGACCTGCCTCGCCGAGTTTTATTTTGGGCACCGGATCTCCGTGGATCTGGATCTCTTCACGCAGGAGGCGGCGCTTTTTGAGGAGGCGGCCCGCTCACTCGGCGATGCGAATCTCTTTCCTGCATGGAAAATTCAAAAGGGGAAAAGGGCACCCCACTTTGCCCAGTTTTTCCTTCATCCGGATAAAGCCAGGGAACCGGTTAAGGTCGATCTGGTCCTGGACTCTGTTCCGCACCTGGCTGATCCATTGAAAATCGGGCAGGTCTGGATCGATTCGCTGGACGACATTCTTGCCAACAAGATCGGCTGTCTCGTTTCCAGGAATGAGGTCAAGGATTATCTGGATCTCTACTACCTCCTGCCCGCTTCGCACATGACGGCGCGCGAGGCGCTGGAACAAGGGCTGAAGAAGGAAGGGGGGCTTGATCCTCTCATCCTTTCGAGCCAGATGGAATTTTTGTTTCGCCTCCCGGATCCAATGGCAGCCGTCTGCTGTGACGCCCGGTGGGACGAGGTCCAGTTTTTCTTCAGGAAATTGCAGAAAGAGTTTTTGGATCTGATCAAGCCGGTTCTCTAAAGGCCGGTCTTTTCCTCAAACCCACAGATCAAATTCATGTTCTGAACCGCCTGGGAGGAGGCCCCTTTCATCAGGTTGTCGATCGCGGTGATGACAACCACACCCCCGGTTCTTGGGTCGGCCAAGGCCCCGATCCGGCAAAGATTGGTCCCGGTGACTTCCTTGGTCCTGGGGAATTCCCCCTCTTTTAAGACCTGAATAAACGGTTCTTCCTGGTACGCCCTGCGAAGGGCGGACAACAGCGCCTCGGTCTTGATCGGCTGAGCAGGGCGAGCATAAAGGGTGGAGAGGATCCCCCGCTCCATCGGGATCAGGTGCGGTGTGAATGTGACGGTGAGTGGACGTTTCGCCACCCCCGATAGTTCTTGCTCGATCTCCGGGGTATGACGATGGGAGCCGACCTTGTAGGCATGGACCGACTCCCGTGAATCACGGCGGAGGTGACCTTCCACCTCGGCACGGCCGGCACCGGAAATTCCTGACTTGGAATCGATCACGATCCCCTCCGCCGAAATCAGACCTTCGCGGAGCAGCGGAATGAGGCCGAGCAAGGCGCCGGTCGGATAACAACCGGGGTTTCCAACCAGCCGTGCCTTTTGGATCTCCTTCCGATGCAACTCCGGCAAGCCGTAGACCGCATCCTTCAGGAGTTCCGGGGCAGGGTGAGGCTGGTACCATTTTTCGTAGATTTTTCGATCGTGAAGCCGGAAATCGGCCGAGAGGTCCACCACCTTGAGCCCGGCTTGAATCCACGCGGCAACGTGCCGTGCCGCTTCCCGGTGGGGGAGGCAGCTGAAGACGAATTGACAGGAACCGTTTACTTCGTCGTCGACAAGAGGGCGAAGCGTGAGGCGGCCCTTTTTTCCGGAAAAAGTCTCGGAGGTCGCGAGCGTCACCTCGACCTGCGGGTGCCGGGAAAGGATTTTCAGGAGTTCCTCGCCGGTGTAACCGGTCGCGCCCACCACACCCACACGAATTTTCTTCATTAGCGCTTCGAGTATTGCGGACGGCGTCGTGCCCCCCGCCTTCCGTACTTCTTTCGTTCCACGATCCGGGAATCCCGCGTGAGGAAACCCGCCTTGCGCAGCGGTTTTCGATAATCGGTATTGACCGCCAGCAGGGCCTTTGAAATAGCGTATTTGAGGGCATCCGCCTGGCCGGCCGGTCCCCCCCCCGCAATGCTGGCACTGACATCAAACTTGCCGGTTGTTCCGGTTGTTTCCAGCGGCTGGGCAATCAGATAGCGCAACGCCTCTTGACCGAAATACTGATTCATCTCCCGGTCATTGACGGTGATCTTTCCCTCGCCGGGCACCATCCAGACCCGGGCAATCGCGGTCTTCCTCTTGCCGATCGCCTGAAATCTCTTGGGAGCCTTTGCCGTTACCATTCTCTAAACCTCCACCCGTACCGGTTGTTGGGCAAGATGCGGATGCTCCGTGCCGGGATA
>CAYYFU010000109.1:0-713 GCA_964471095.1 uncultured Pseudomonadota bacterium | reverse complement strand
TGCAGCTTTCTCAGCAAATGTTTGTTCATCCGGTTCTTCGGGAGCATCCCATGGACCACCCGTCGGATCAATTCAGCCGGATTTTTCTCCAAAAGCCGTTCGGCCGAGATCTCCTTGATCCCTCCGATATAACCGGTGTGTCGATAGTAGATTTTTTCCGCCGGTTTCTTCCCGGTCAAACGAACCCGAGCGGCGTTGAGGAGGATGACATAATCCCCCGTATCCTGGTGGGGGGTGTACTGGGCCTTGTTCTTTCCCCTCAGGATATTGGCGACCGCCGTCGCGGCCCTGCCGAGGACCTTGCCGTCAAGGTCCACGATCACCCAGCGTTGCGGCACTTCCCGCTTTTTTGCCTGAAACGATTTCTGCATCATAAGGGGGTGCACCGTAGTTAAATTCGATTGGAATTTCAAGGGGTTTTTTGACCGGCGGGGCAGCTCCAACTGATTGACTTTTTTCCCTTTTTTAGGGACAAGCAACGGGCATGTTTCCAATCCCCGTTGCCAGCCTGCTCCTGGTTGCCCTGGTTGTGTTCGGTTTTTCCATTTTCCGCTGGGTGAAGATCCTTAAAAAGGGACAGCCGGATCCCCGTTTTGGCGATTGGAAGATTCGCCTGAAGAGGTTGCTCACGATCGCCTTTTTGCAGACCAAGATGATCCGCGGTGATCTCCGCGCCGGTGTGATGCATGCGATCATGGCAAATTCGGCTCGGT
>CAYYFU010000108.1:0-5790 GCA_964471095.1 uncultured Pseudomonadota bacterium | reverse complement strand
AACCTGTCTGCATCGGGGTTGCATCCCCTCGAAGGGGACTATCGCCGCCGCCGAGGCGGTGATGACGGTCCGGCATGCCGAGAAACTTGGGTTGAGATTCGGGAAACCGGAAATTGATTATCCGGCATTGGTCAGCGCCAAAAATCAGAAGGTCAAAAAGCTCTCCGACGGGATCGCCGGGCTTCTCAAGGGAAACAAGGTCGAGGTGATTTCTGGAGAGGCACAACTCCAATCGGCCACCGACGTGAAGGTGGAGAGTGAGACCCTCTCCGGCCGTTTTCTACTCCTGGCGACCGGCACCGTACCGGTCCGTCCGTCGTTCCTGCCGTTTGACGGCAAGAGGGTGCTGACCACCGATGAGCTATTCTTGCTGGAAACCTTTCCGAAACGGATGGTGGTGATCGGCGGCGGCGTGATCGGCTGCGAGATCGCTTGTGCCTTTAATCTGTTAGGTTCCGAGGTGACTGTTGTCGAACTGTTGCCCGAAATCCTGCCGCAGGAGGGGGGAAGCGCCTCCCGGAGTTTGAAGGGGGCGTTCGAGAAACGAGGGATCCGGCTCAAGACAGGAATCAAGGTGGAAAAGGTGGAAGCGGGCGAGAAAGTTTCTGTCACCCTCTCGTCCAGCGAGACGATTGACACCGACCTGGTCCTGGCGGCGATTGGCCGCAAGGTCGGTGAAGACAGGGTTGGGCTGAAAAAAGTTGGAGTTGTTATGGAAAACGGCTTCGTCAAGGTGAATCAATTGATGGAGACCTCGGTCGAGGGTA
Source organism: uncultured Pseudomonadota bacterium (assembly GCA_964471095.1). Classification (GTDB taxonomy): domain Bacteria; phylum UBA10199; class UBA10199; order JACPAL01; family JACPAL01; genus CAYYFU01. The sequence continues at coordinate 5,023 of CAYYFU010000108.1, read as the reverse complement.
TTTATGCGGCGGGAGATATTACCGGCAAGACCCTGCTGGCCCACGGTGCCAGCGCGGAGGCGATCTGCGCCGTGGAGAATATCGTCGGGAACGACACGATCATGGATTACGGCTCGATCCCGCGGGTGACCTATACGATCCCGGAGGTCGCGTCGGTCGGGGCACGGGAATCGGAACTGAAGACAGCGGGTACTGCTTATCAGGCGGGAAGATTTTCTTATCTGGCGAACGGGATGGCGATGCTCCACGAGGAGACGGACGGTTTTGCCGAGGTCTATGTCGGGACCGACGATCGGTTATTGGGGGCGGTCGTTGTGGGGGCCCATGCCTCCGACATGATCCAGCAGGCGGCGATTGTGATGCGGAACAAACTGCCCGCCAAGGGGCTGATCGACACCGTCTTCGCCCACCCGACCTTTGGTGAGATCCTCCACGAGGCGGCCGAGGATGCCCACGGCCTGGCGATCCACAAGTTGGGGAGAAAAGAGAGAAATCCTTGAGCGAGAACCTGCTCCTAATCTTTGCTTCCTTTTCCGAAAATGGATGGATCATTATCCAGCGCTTCCAGGGACGCTCTTCTGGCGGCGCCTACGTGAGTAGTCGGTCTTGAACCACTACTCCAGAGAAATCCCCTGATATCCGCCTCGATCTGACTAACAACTCTCGCTTGGTCCACCGTCAGGTCCGGTACCGCCCGAAGTCTATCAAGTAATCTCCGCGCCCGGTTAACCCGGACACCTAAATCCGATATATTAGCCGATGAAAACAAGCGGGAGAAGTGCGCCCGGAGATCTCCCGCCTGGCGCTGTCCAGCGATCCAAATTCTCGATGTCTCGTTGTAGTTGCAGGCCTCTAATTTACTGATGAGATCGGGTTTCCCCCGCAAAATCTTCAGATGAAAGGCAAACCAACCAAGAAGATGACGTGTTTCACTGCCATCCGGAGTTTCCAGCTGTCGAAAAACTCGCCTAAAAACCTCCTTGAGAGGTTCCAGTGCTGAGTAATCAAACTTGGCGAGTCGTTGAACGAGGGTATTGATTACCTTGAGATCGGGGTTTGCCCCCAATTCGGCTATTTGCAGCTCAAATTGAAAGAGGGAGACGAAAGGGTGAAGAGAGGTGGGACTCCGGCGGACATTTCTTGACACGGGTCCTTTACGAGCGCAGGCGACATGCCTCAGTCGAAGGCGGGCACGATCCAAGAAATGAGGATCGACTCGTCCGGAACCAAGACGACTCGTTGAACCGGCGAGTAGGCGCCGCCAGGCCCCCTGCCTGAAGGCAAATGCCCCCGCCACAACCAAGGCGATGGTGAAGACGGAACCGATTGAAATCACTTGGGTATCACACCGATTCGAAACTGCCGCTAATGCCACAAACAGTCTCCTTTAATTCGCTTGGCGGTATCTTAATGATGATTCGGCCGTGGAATGGAAAAGTTGCTTGAAGAAATTAAGTATCTTGACAGGTGATAACAAAAGTTATATTAATGTTATCATGACCAAGTCCGGGTACCCCCGCAACGCGGGGGTGGACGCGGAAATGGTTGGAGACGGAGTCGGAAACCATGATCCGGACCCAGATCAGCCTGAACGAGGCCGAGTACGAGATGGCAAAGGCCGAGGCGAAACGGCTCGGGGTTTCGCTGGCGGAACTGTTGCGCCGGGCGCTTCGACTCCTGATCCCCCCCCGCAAGGACAAGCCGTGGATGCGATTTGCCGGCATGGTTGCCTCCGGCGATCCGCAATCCAGCCAGAAGATCGACGAAATCATCTATGGCCACAAGGAATAAGGCCTACGCCGACACCTCGGCGTTCGTCGCCTTCCTCGACAGCTCCGATAGCCATCACCCGCTATTCCTCCGGTTATTCGGGAACCCCCCTACCTTGATCACGACCCCCCTTGTGATCTCCGAGGGTTATGGATGGTTCCTGCGCCGGCATGATACGACGCGGGCACTGCAATTCATGAGCTTCATTGAGACCTTCAGTCCCCTGACGATTTTTCCCGTTGGGGCCGCGGAACTCAAAGAGGCCGCTCGCCACCTCCGAAAATTTTCCGACCAGGATCTGACGCTGGCCGATGCCTTGGGCCTCTGGATCATGGAAAAGGAGAAGATCACGACCTGCTGGTCCACCGATCGCCATCTGGCGCTCACCGGAAAATCCCTGGTCATCCACGAAAGATAACCGCCTTTTCTTCGAATCCTTGAGTTTTGCCCAAATCGGGGTTACCGTCCTGCCCGATGCTGATCGTTCAAAAATACGGGGGGACCTCGGTGGGGGACATTGACCGGATCCGGAATGTGGCGAAGCGGGTCAAAGAGACACTGGGGCAGGGAGATCAGGTGGTCGTGATCCTCTCGGCAATGGCGGGGGAGACAAACCGCCTGGTCGATCTGGCCCAGAAGGTCTCGTCCGAACCGGATGGACGGGAGTATGACCAGCTCGTCTCGACCGGGGAACAGGTGACGATCGCCCTGCTGGCGCTGACACTGCAGGGACAGGGGGTGCCGGCCCGGTCGTTTCTCGGGCATCAGGTTCGGTTGCTGACCGATTCCAGTTTTTCCAAGGCGAGGATCAAGTCGATCGACGCCGAGATTATTCATCGGGAGTTGAAAAAGGGGACGGTTGTCGTGATCGCCGGATTTCAGGGGACCGATGCCGAGGGGAACATTACGACGCTGGGACGGGGGGGATCGGACACGACAGCGGTGGCGATCGCGGCCGCCTTGAAGGCGGACTCCTGTGAGATTTACACCGACGTCAACGGGGTCTATACCGCCGATCCACGGATCTGTCCGGAGGCGCGTCTCCTGCCGCGGATTACTTATGAAGAGATGCTGGAGCTTGCCTCTTCGGGGGCGAAAGTTCTACAGGGTCGTTCGGTCGAGATTGCAGCAAAGTACCACGTCCCTTTGTGGGTGAAGTCGTCATTTGAAAACAAGGAGGGAACATTGGTTACGGACAAGGGAATGGAAGAACTGCTCGTATCGGGTATTGCCCACGACAAGAATGAGGCCAAAATTTCGGTTCGTCGTCTCCCGGATCATCCGGGGGTTGCGGCGCGCCTGTTTCAACCGGTTTCCGGGGCGAATATCAACGTCGACATGATTGTTCAAAATATCAGCGCGGATGGTTTCACCGACATCACGTTCACCGTCCCGAAGGGGGATTTGAAGGAAGTCCTGCGGATTGTGGAACAAACGGCGCGGGAGATCGGCGCGAGCCATGTGGAGGCGGACGAAAAAATTGCGAAAATTTCCATTGTCGGCGTCGGGATGAAATCACACGCCGGGGTTGCCTCCCGAATGTTCGAGGCGCTGTCTCAGGCCAAGATCAATATCCAGATGATCTCCACCTCCGAGATCAAGATTTCGGTGGTGATTGAGGAGCGAGAGATGGAGAAGGCGGTCCGCGTCCTCCACAAGGCGTTCGAGCTCAGCCGATGAAACTCTCCCTCTACGACACGACCCTCCGGGACGGGGCCCAGGGAGAGCATGTCTCTTTTTCGGTCGAAGACAAGATTCGAATCGCCGAACGACTGGAAGAGTTGGGGATCCATTATATTGAGGGGGGTTGGCCCGGCACCAACCCGAAGGACGACGAGTTTTTCAAAAATCCCCCCCGCTTGAAAAGGGCAAGGCTCGTCGCCTTCGGAAGTACCCGAAGACCCCATCACAAGACTGCTCAAGATCCACTCCTGAAGGCGCTGCTCCGCGCGAAAACCGAGGTCGTCACTCTTTTTGGAAAAAGCTGGGACCTCCATGTCAAACGGGCGTTGCAGACCGGCTTGAACGAAAATCTGGAACTGATCCATGAGTCGATCCGTTTCTTGAAGAAACATCGGGAGGAAGTGATTTTTGACGCCGAGCACTTTTTTGACGGTTTTAAAGGAAACCGTGGCTACGCAATGGAGGTTCTGCAAACGGCCGCCGATGCGGGGGCCGATTGGCTCGTCCTCTGTGATACGAATGGGGGGAGCCTCCCGGCCGAGATTGGGACGATTGTTAAAGCGGTTGCCAGAGAGATCTCGGTCCCCTTGGGAATTCATGGGCACAACGACGGCGAGCTGGCGGTTGCCAATTCCCTGGCGGCGGTCGGCTCCGGAGCTCGCCAGATTCATGGCACGATCAACGGGATCGGGGAACGTTGCGGAAACGCCAACCTGGTCTCCATTATTCCTGATCTGAAACTCAAGATGGGGATCCCCGTTGTTTCCGAATCGGCCCTGAAAAAACTTCATGAAGTTTCTCGCTTCGTCGATGAACTCGTCAATCGGATACCGGTCGACCATCAACCTTACGTGGGGGATTCCGCCTTTGCCCACAAGGGGGGGGTTCATGTCAGCGCGGTTTTGAAGGATCGGCGGACCTATGAGCATATCGATCCCGACCGAGTCGGAAACCGGCGGCGATTTTTGATCTCCGACCAATCGGGTCATTCAGCGATCATTCTCAAGGGACGGGAATTTGGTCTGAAGATGAAGCGGCGGGATGCCACCACGCGGCAACTGCTGGGGGACATTAAAGATTTGGAGAAGAGGGGATTTCAGTTTGAAGGGGCGGAAGCCTCCCTCGAAATCCGGATGAAAAAAACGCTCCGTCGGCATCGGCCCTTTTTCCGGCTGGTCGGTTTTCGGGTGATCGACGAGAAGAAGACCCACGACGAACCGGCCCGATCCGAGGCAACGATCCAGATTGAGGTGGATGGCGAGCTGGAACATACGGCAGCGGAAGGGATGGGGCCGGTCAATGCCCTGGATAATGCCCTCCGCAAGGCGTTGGAGCGTTTTTATCCGGAACTTCGGGATGTTCGGCTGATCGATTACAAGGTCCGTGTCCTGCCTGCCGGCCAAGGGACCGCCTCCAAGGTTCGCGTCTTGATCGAGTCCCGCGACAAGAAAGAAAAGTGGGGGACCGTTGGGGTGTCGGAAAATATCATTGAGGCCTCCTGGATGGCGCTGGTCGACTCGCTGGAATATAAATTGATGAGAGGCCGTGTCACGGGCGCAAAGCTCAAATA
>CAYYFU010000107.1:1068-5814 GCA_964471095.1 uncultured Pseudomonadota bacterium | reverse complement strand
AGGGCCAGCAACCACCAACCGAGCGACCGGAAGGCGATCAGCAACAAGGCGGCAATCACGACCGTTGCCAGGGCGAAACCCTGCCACAACTCCCCCAGGTAACGCCGCTCAAGGTCTTTGTAGAGGAGAGGCCAGCCGGCGATTCTCACCTCGAAGAGATCCGATAAATTTTTGCGAAAACCCTCCAGATCCCGCACCAACGCAGGAAAACGGGCCGGTTCCATCATCCGGAGACGCACGACCACCCGAAATGTCTCCTCTTCCATCAGCGAACCGAGCGGGCTTGCCACCCCCTGGGCCGTCGACAGATTCTGGCTGATCGCCTTCCATTCGTCCACCGTCGGATGGCGCCCAAATTGACGCCGAAAACCGGCATCCGCCGCCATCAACCCCTCGAGCGGCGAGATCACATCCGTCACGAGCGCGCGCCGGGAAAGGAGGCCCACAAAGTCGCGCAACCGCCCCGTGACCTCGGGGTCGGTGAGGCGGACCTCCGGGCGCGGGGTGACCAAATAGGAGAGGGTCGTCAAGCCGCCCCAATTTTCTTCAATCTCCCTCAGTTGCCGGGTCAAGGGATGGTCTTGCCGGAGCAGGACCGGAAAGTCCGGTTCGATCCTTAAACGAAACAGGCCGGGCGCCACTGCGATCAGGACAAGGATCGATCCTAAAAGGAGCTTGGGTCCCCGAGGGGGATAACTCCTAAAGCTGAAAAAGGTGCGAGGCGTCGCAGGTCTGACATGGATCAAAAGCCGCGGGAGGAGGAGGATCGAGGAAAAGAAGGCGATCCCGGTCCCCAAGGCGGCAACGATCCCGAAGACGCGGATCTGCGGGAGTGAACTGACGAGGAAGCAGAGAAATCCGGCGGCGGTCGTGATCGTTGTCCAAAAACAGGGGACCAGGACGTCACGTACTGCGCCGGCCGGTCGCGGTGAACGACCGAAGGCATAGAGGAGGTGGATATTGTCCAAGAGTCCCACGATCAGGATCATCGGCATCGTGATCAGGCCGAAGTGACTCACCTTGAGACCGACCAGCGCGGCGACCCCGAGCGCCGCCGGCCCGTTCACTACCGCAACCAGGACCGCCAGGAGCGCCGCTCCAAAGGAGCGAAACGTGAAGGCAAGCAAACCGGTCAAGACCAGGGCCAGGAGGGCGGTGAGCCGCCAGGCATCCTGATAGGCGATCCGAATCGCCGCCTCCCGGAACGGAAGCGCCCCTGCCAAGGTCAACCGATACGGGACCGGTTGTCGGGAACTCCATGCCTGAAGCCGATCGACAACCTCTCTTCCCCCTTTCCCCAGGCCTTCCTGTAAATGGATCAGGAGCAGGGTTCCCTTCCCGTCTCGCCTGAGGAAGTGCCTCGCCATCGGATTTTCCAGGATCGCTGTCGGGTCCTGTTCGCCGGTGAGCGGGACGAAACGGAGGGAGCGTGGAGAATCCCAGCGGATCAGGGGGAGATCAAAGAGGGTGCTGACCGACTCAACCCCCGGGATTTTCCTCAATTCCCCTTGCCACCGGTCGATGAGCGGCCGGATCTCGCGGAGCGAAATCGGCCCCTCCGCTTCCACCAGCAGGAAGATCTGTTCCCGGGCATTGAAGAGGAGTCGCTCCTGTTGCAACGCGGCCACCTGCCGATCCCCCGGCATGAAGAGCCGGAACGGATCGTCCTCCAGATCGAGCCTCAAGGAGGCGAGGGAGAGGGAGATGAGGATGAGGGCAAAAAGAATCGGTTGCCAACCGTTTCCCTTCCGTGTCATAGGGGGGTCGATCATGAAACGAAACCGGATCCGGTTCAAGTTTTCCCTGTTGCTCTTGCTCTTGGCCGTCTCTCTGACGGCCTGTCCCTTTTGCTAACCCTCCCTTGGGGGGGGAAGAGGTGTCAGATGCGGTCCCTCGTGGCGGCCTTCTTCGTCGGGTTCTTGGCCTTAATTTTCTTCAGCGGCAATGGTCTTGGCGGGTGCGGGACCACGACCTCCTCGCCGGGGGGCTCCGGGGAGTCCGGTGATTCCGGAGGCGATTCCGATTCGACCTCCGATGCGGTCGCCAACGCCCCGACCGGCTTCATCTTCACCGACGCGGACGGCAACACGATCAGCGGCACGACCCGCGGGGCGACCGCCCAGCTCCGCGCCTCCTCAGGAGAGACCGTCCTCGCCTTCACCACCGACGGCGATGTCGATTTCAGCAACGTCACGGTCGCCCGAACCAGTTCGAGGTCAGTGGTCCACTTCCCCACGAGCGACGACAAGGCAGGACTGACCGGGACGCTGACCCTGTTTGTCCCCTGCGACAGCCGGACCAATCAGGTCCGGATCTGCCCCTCCGCCGCCACCACCGATGAGACCGCCACGGGCTGTAGCGGCGAGCTCACGGTCAGCACGGGCACCGCAACGAGCGGCGCCTATACCTTTGGCAATGCCTCCAGCCGGAGCGGCGTGACCGACTGTCAGGTGACCGCCAACGTCGCCGACTTCGGGACCGGCGCCCTCAGTGAGGCCAGTTCCGGTGTGCAACCGCTGTTGGCGACCGCCGACTTCCCCGACGTCTCCCCCTGCACCGACCGGAATGTCCTCCCGAACGACGCCGACTTTATTACGGCAATCAACAATGCCTCCGCTGTCAAACATATCCACCTCACCTACGGGAGCGATACCGACATCCCGGCGATCTGCGGCAAGGAAGGGTCCTGGAACCCCTCTTCCGTCACCGGGACGTCCCGAACACTCGGCACCAACACCTTCGGCAATACGATGCATGAGGATTTTTTTGGCAGCATCTATTCGGCCTGCAGCGGAACGGCAGGGATCTGTCGCTCGACCTTCCCCGGATTTGGCACCTGCTCCGCCTCCACCGATAACGGGTTCCCGGCCGCCGGGACCTACCGGGGGGAGGGGTGTATCGAGTCCAGCGGATCTATTTACCTGTTCCGGGTCCGGGCGACCGTCTCCGGGGACGGCGCCGACAAGAAGTTTTCCGAGGTCTCCGGCAACCTCTCCAACCAGACCGATCTGGTCCTGTTTGATTCTTCCGGGAACCGGACTGAAACAAAGGCAGCGGTCAAGGCGATGGCCGTGGCCAACCCCGCCGACCTCTCCTTCACGCTGCGGAACAACATCGACAACTCGATCACCTACCTGAACGTCCGCTGGGAAGTGATCTGCGTGAAGCATGACACCACGCAATCTGTTTGTTCTTAGTTTGACTAACTTATTGAAATCTCTGTGTTTCTTCTCCCTTGTGGTACCGCACTCGGAGGCCTAGAATACGCACTCAGGGGGAGGTGGTGAGGATGAGGAGCCCGGTCCAGGTCATGGTCGTGGACGATTCGGAGGATGAGTGCACCCTCCGGGAGATGGTCCTCCGCAAAAGGTTTGGCGACCGGATCGACGTCACCGGTTATCAAGATCCCCACGCGGCGCTTCAGGAGCTGGGCCCTCAGTACTCACTCATCCTGATTGACTGGCGGATGCCGCGTATGGATGGGCAGGAATTTCTGGAGGAGGCCCACCGCAAGGGGATTGATTGGAACCGGATGGTGATCCTCTCCGGGACCCCCGTCCGTTATCTGCATGAAAATTTCCCGATGGGAAAATGTCTCGCGGTGATCGAAAAGGGGGACCCGCATCAGGAAGAGGCGCTCACCTCCATCATCGACGAGACGATCCGGATCTCCATGGCTGCTTAAATTCATTAAACAAGTTCCTGCCATCGTTCCATCAAATAGAGGGGCAGGATAACAATCTCTTCTTGATCAGAAAGTTTTCGAGCTTCGAAAGGAGCCAAGGCGACGAGTATCCCCCTTGGAATTCGGTGTCTCTTCATAAAGTCTCTGAGCCCCCCCAAGTGGCTGTTTTTGACCCGCAGGCAGGACTTGCATTCCACCGGCAAAACCGATTCCTTCCAGGGAATGACAAAGTCGACCTCCGAACCCGAAGAAGATTTCTTCCACCCGGAAAGCTCTTTGGAGTGATTGACCAAGGCCTGAACCACCACGTTTTCAATCATCCCACCCAAGGACGTTCTCCCGACAAGGTCCTCCTTTTCCAAGAGACGAACGGCGGGAATGGCGATCTCCCGAAGTTGGCGGGCGACACCCAAGTCAAAAAGATACCGCTTGGGATGAAAAGAGGCCTCTACATTGGGTCCCTTTTGATCCACCCTGAAAACCATCTTCCAGGCCTCAAGCTGTGAAAGGCTCTTGATGATCTCCTGGTTTTTCCCACCATCCAGCAGGGCGGCAGCCGCCGTATTCTTGAAGGAAGAACCGAGGAGGTTTGCCACCGCCTTGAGGCAGGCAATGAAATAGGCCTGCCTTTCCTCCCCAAACACCCGCTTGAAATCGTTGTAGTAACCGAGCAGAAGGTTTTCCCGAAGTTTCTTCCAATCCTTTTTTTCAAAATAGCTGGTCACCACCTCAGGAAGCCCGCCGATGGTGAGATAAAAGTCCAAAAGCTCAAGAAGTTTGGCGTGACTATTTTGAGAAATCTGTTTTGTATCTTTGGAAAAGGAACCCAACAGATTGAGGAGCGCTTTTTCTCCTGCCGCGGCAAGAAATTCCTCAAAGGAGAATTTAACCTCGTCGACCTGTACGAACAGCTTAAAGCTGTGCGAAAAATGGGCCCGCTCTCAAAGATTGTTGAAATGATCCCGGGCTTTGGCCAGGTCCAGCTGCCGAAAGAGCTCATGGAAATGCAGGAAGGCAAGCTCGAGAAATGGAAGCACATAATGCAGAGCATGACAAAGGAA
>CAYYFU010000107.1:0-1058 GCA_964471095.1 uncultured Pseudomonadota bacterium | reverse complement strand
CGCCCTACGGGATAACGAACATCTTCCCTGAAAATCCTGGAAAGAATTGAGCCAGAAAGTATCGCTTGAGTGTTCTTCCACTTCTCCTTCATGAACCGGATAAACCCACCGAGCCGTCGACTCTCCTGCGCTTCATCGATAAAAAGCAGTTCCCGACTGCCCGGCTGAAATTTTAGCTCGACTTGAACCAGCTCGGTGAAATCCTCAAAGTTCTCACAGAGATCAATTTTTTCAGTGAGACTCTTTTCTTCCTCCAGATTAAATTCTTTGAACGGCATCTTAAGGTCTTTTAGAACCTGATGAACGAGCGTGGTTTTCCCCACCTGCCGGGCCCCTTCTACGAGCAGGACATTGTTATATTCTTCTTTTTTTTCAATAAGTTGCTTAAATGGCCCGGCTATTTTTCGAGGGATCATGCATCGAGCTTATTTAAAAATTGACCAATTTTCAACAAAATTATTTATAAAATTGTTCAATTTTAATGGTATTCAGATATCCAGATTTCTGACCGCCAAGGCGTTTTCTTCGATGAATTGTCTCCGGGGTTCGACCTGATCCCCCATCAACACGGTAAAAATCTGGTCGGCCTCGACCGCGTCGTCGACCTTGACCTGCAGGAGTGTCCGGGTCTCCGGGTTCATCGTGGTCTCCCAGAGTTGATGCGGGTTCATCTCTCCGAGTCCTTTGTAGCGCTGGATGGTCTGCCCCTCGCGCCCCCGGGACAATATAATATTTTTGACTTCCCTGAGCTCCCGATAGGTCTGCTTCTCTTCGGCCACCGTGACGAGATAAGGACCCTCCCCCAGTTTGTTAAAATCCTCGGCCAGTTTCTTTAATTCCCCAAATTCCGCGGAGTTTAAAAAATCGACGTCGATCACCGTCTTGCGCGGGGAGTTGTTAAAAACGGTCTCGTAGACAACCCGGGCGGCCTCATGTTCGGTGTCTTTAGTAAATTCGAGCTCAAAATCCTTGAGTTCCGGATAATGCTGCGCCAGAAATTTAGCGACCTGGTCGAGTTCCTGATCCAGCTTTTTCCCTTCCTTCAAAACGGTTCGGTC
>CAYYFU010000106.1:0-5906 GCA_964471095.1 uncultured Pseudomonadota bacterium | reverse complement strand
GGCCTTGTCGGTTTCTTCTCCCTCTCTGGGTTTGGCCAGCGCGACGAGGTCAACGCCGGTGACGTCGAGTTCCTTGATAACCGTCTCGGCAATCGCCAGTTGTCCCTTGCCGCCATCAATCACCATCAGATCGGGCCGCTCCCATTTTGCCTCAGCCTCCTGGAGGTGGGTGAGGCGGCGGCGCAGCACCTCTTGTATCATGGCGTAGTCATCGGGGCCCTCAACGGTTTTAATCCGAAACCGGCGGTAGTGATCCTTGTCCGGCTGGCCGTCCAGGAACGAAACGAGCGATCCGACCGCCTGCCGGCCGCCGAGATTCGAGATGTCAAAACATTCAATCCGGCGCGGCAGGTTTTGCAAGGCCAGGGTCTGCTGGAGTCCGGTCAGGATCTCCGCAATCTCCATCCTCTTTTGCTCCCGTCTGGCAAGGCCTTCCCGCGCGTTCCGCTGGGCGAGCTCCAGGAGGTCCCGCCGGTCCCCCCGCCGCGGCGCCAAGAGGGTCAGTTTCCCCGGAAGTTCCGGCAAAAGTTTCATTTCGGGAAAGAGGAACGGGACGATTACTTCATCCGGGATCTTTCGTGAAGGATAGTATTGCATCAAAAAGGAGAGGAGGAGCTCCGAATCCTCTTCGTGCCCCTTCAAATGAAACAGACGGGATTCCCAGACCTTCCCCTCCCGGACCGAGACGACACAGAAGGTGATCCGCTCCGCCTCCCGATAAAAACCGAAAATATCCTGATCAACCCAGCGGTGACGGGCGGTCAGCTGTTTTTCCAGGGTCTCCCGGATCGAGGCAAGGAGATCACGGGTGGTCGCTGCCTTTTCATATTCTTCACGCCCCGCCAGCTCTCTCATCTCCTCTTCCAGCATGGCGACCAGGTCCTGTTTCTTCCCCTGCAGGAACAGTTTCACCTGCGTGACCAGCCTGCCGTAACCTTCCGCATCGGTCAGGCCGACGCAGGGGGCATCGCAGCGGTGGATCTGGTGCTGGAGACAGGGTCGGACCCGGTTGGCAAATTCGAGATCGGAACAGGTGCGGAGCCGGAAGTGTCGTTCGATAAAATCAACCGTCTCCCGACAGGCGGCGGCTGAGGGGTAGGGGCCGAAGTAGAGCGCGCCGTCCTTTTTGATCTGACGGGTGACATAGATGCGCGGGAATCGGTCTTTCACGGAGAGTTTGATGCTGGCGTAACCCTTGTCATCGCGGAGCTGGATATTGTACTTGGGCCGTTCCTTTTTGATCAGGGTGTTTTCTAAAAGCAGCGCCTCTTTTTCGTTGGCGGTGACGATCACCTCGACGTCTCGGGCCTTCTGCATCAGGAATTTAATTTGATAACGTTCCGTTGACCGCTTCCCGAAGTAACTCACGATCCTTTTGCGGAGATTCGCGGCCTTGCCGACGTAGAGGATCTTTCCGGCCTGATCCTTCATCAGATAAACGCCGGGTGAGTGGGGAAACCGTCGGATCTTTTTCTCAAGATTCACCGGATCATCTTTATAGGCACGCAAGATTTCTCGCAACCGTCAAAAGGGGTTAGACCTTGATCCCTATTCGTCCCTTGCGAGGTAGATGCAGAGTCCAACTACGCCGGCGAGGATCACCCCGTAAAGCACCGACCGGCCGATCCCCTTTGCCCGTCGAGTCCTCTCCAGCGCCCCTTGAGCCCAGGCGATGTCATCAATCTCTCTTGCCAGGCCCTGTTTGGCGGTACCCAGGTAGATTTCAACACCGACAAGATCGTTTGCCACCAGTTTCTTGCCGACGAATCCTCGAACCCTGGTATAACTGTCCGGGAGCTGGCTTGAGTCGAGATAACTCTTTAATGGTCCCAGCGATGAGCGAAACGGGGCCGCCTTTCCGACCAGCCGGGTTTCATGTTGGAAGACCCGATCTCGCAAGACCCCCAAATCTGCCTCACCCGCTTGCAAAGATTCTCGCGTCGTCTCGCGGGTGGCATCCCTTGGGAAACCATCGTCCATGAGGTTGCAGAAGAACGGGGTTTCGGCGGTGCGCGCACCCTTGATCACATCAAGGAGTTCAGTGCTGTCAACCCATACAGTTCTCAGATTTGGAAGGACCCCATCCCGGAGGTAGCGGATCCCCCCGTTCAGATCCCCCAACCCAAAAAACCAGCTGGCAAAACCCCCCTCCAGATCGATCGCCATAATTCCCTCCCTTGGCCTTCTCTTCGTCGTTCCGGCCAAGAGGTTGCTAACTATTTTCAGGGGGGAAGTTTGCCTTGACCTGAATGGCGATCTTGCGACCCATCGGGCCTACCGAATAATTCCCAACCTTCCGAACAGGTAGGTGGCCCCCGCCAGGATGGCGGTACCGACCAGCAGGGAGAGGAGGAACGGAACGCGCCAGTGAAACAGGGCGATCAGCGCCAGAAAGAAGAACAGCCCCGGGAAGATCCAGAGGAGGACGTCCCGCAGATAGGTCTCCAGCAGGGCCAGGTCGCGGTTTTCGGCATAGATCCAGATCAGCGAGAGATAGGTCATCAGCGGCAACGCGGTCAAAAGCGCCGCCCATTTGGGGGAATATTTGGCGATGGCACTGATGGCAGCGATGAGGAGGCCCGAAAGGGCCGCCTTGAAGATGAAAAAGAGGGTGGCGCTCACAGGCAGGCAATTTCTCAAACGTGAACGCCGATGGCAAGTTCCTTTTCCCGGAGCGTCCGGATCCGGTCCCGCAGTTCTGCCGCCTTTTCAAACTCCATATTTTTTGCCGCCCCGAGCATCTCCTTACGCAATTTTTCGATCGTTGCCCCGATCTGTTCAGGCGGCACATCGGTCCCTCCCCCCTCGGCCGGCACGGTGAAGTAATCCTTTTCGTAGATCGAGTGCAGGGCGTCGCTGATCGTCTTTTTGACCGTGGTCGGGGTGATCTTGTTTCGCCGATTGTACTCCTCCTGCAGTTTCCGGGGCCGGGGCGTCTCGGAGATTGCCCTCGTCGTCGAGTCGGGCTGGTGGGCGGCGTAGAGGAGCACCTCGCCGTTGATGTTTCGCGCCGCCCTCCCGAAGGTCTGGATCAGCGAGCGTGCGGAGCGTAAGAAACCCTCCTTGTCGGCGTCGAGGATCGCCACCAGCGAGACTTCCGGGAGGTCGAGCCCCTCGCGCAATAAGTTGATCCCGATCAGGACATCAAATTCGCCGAGCCGTAGGCTCCGCAGGATCTCGACCCGCTCGAGTGTTTCGATGTCGGAGTGCAGGTATTTCACCCGCAATCCCCGTTCCTGATAGAAGCGCGTTAAATCCTCCGCCATCTTTTTGGTCAGCGTCGTGACCAGCACCCGTTCCTTGCCCGCCGCCCGTTTTCGGATCTCCTTCTCCAGATCCTCCACCTGTTTGGTGACCGGCCGGACCGACGGCTTGGGGTCGATCAGGCCGGTCGGGCGGATAATCTGCTCCACGACAACACCATTGGATTTTTTCAGCTCATAGTCGGCCGGCGTGGCGGAGACAAAGACCACCTGGCTCGACTCCTCCTCAAATTCCTCAAACTTGAGCGGCCGGTTGTCCAGGGCGGAAGGGAGACGAAAGCCATAGTCGACCAGGTTTTTCTTGCGGGTGAGATCGCCATGGTACATCCCGCCGATCTGCGGGACGGTGATGTGGCTTTCGTCGATAAACAGCAAAAAATCGCGCGGGAAATAATCGAGGAGAATCGGCGGCGGTTCACCGGGGCCGCGGCCGGTGATATGGCGCGAGTAGTTCTCAATCCCCTTGCAAAAGCCGATTTCCTCCATCATCTCGAGGTCGAAGTTGGTTCGTTGTTCGAGTCGCTGTGCCTCCACCAACTTCCCCTCCCGCTGAAAGAATTGAAGCCGCCCCTTGAGTTCTTCGCGGATGGTGGCCATCGCCCGCTTCATCTGGTCTTCCGGTGTGACGTAATGGCTGGCGGGATAGATCGTGATTTGCTGAAGCTGTCTCAATAGAGACCCGCGCAGCGGGTCGATCTCGGTGAGCTTCTCGATCTCGTCGCCGAAGAACTCGACCCGGATCGCTCGGTCCTCCTCATGCGCCGGAAAGATCTCCACTACGTCGCCACGCACCCGGAAGGTGGCGCGGTGGAAGTCATAGTCGTTCCGCTCGTACTGGACCTTGACGAGGTCTTTTAGGAATTGCTGGCGCGGGTAGCCCTGGCCGGTCTTTGCCTCGACCACGAGTCCGTGATACGTCTCCGGCGAGCCGAGTCCGTAGATGCAGGAGACCGAGGCGACGATGATCACGTCGCGCCGCTCGCAGAGCGAGCGGGTTGCGGCATGCCGCAGTTTATCGATCTCCTCGTTGATGGCGGAGTCCTTCTCGATATAGAGGTCCTGCTGCGGGACGTACGCCTCCGGTTGGTAGTAGTCGTAGTAGGAGACGAAATATTCGACGGCGCTCTGGGGGAAGAGTTCCTTAAATTCGGCAAAGAGCTGGGCGGCAAGGGTCTTGTTCGGGGCGATCACCAGCGTCGGCCGGTTCAGGTTGGCGATCACGTGCGCCATCGTGAAGGTCTTGCCGGAGCCGGTGACCCCCAGCAGGGTTTGGTGTTTGACCCCCTTCAGGAGCGCCTCGGTCAGTTCCCCGATTGCCCTCGGCTGATCCCCCTTGGGGGTGAAATCGGAGATGAGATGGAATTTTTGGGCCGGTGCCGAGGTCATCGCATAGACTCGATCATTGGAATCAGGGTCACTTTTATCTTATAGGAAAGTCCCGCCAGTTGATCCTGACCCATGGAGTCCCTTAGCTCTTCCTGAAGCGCCTCATCCGTCAAGTCTCGAATCTTATTTTCCAGACGATCCAGAAATATCGACAAAGTCATACTCTTTGGCAAAGAGGAATTTTTCATTCTGCGCGCGTAATTAATTTTTTGCAGTCGGGTGGTGAGTGTCGGGATGTGGGGTGTTTGGTTGAGATGCTTATTTATAAAGTAGGCATCATAGAGATCGCGCATCAATCCCCTCTCATTCCAGGCGGCGAGTTTATTGGCCAGGGCGACATCAAAGCGCATGACAAGCACAACCCGCGGCTGTTGCTTGTTCAGGGTTGCTGCCTCGCTAGTGGTGATCGGCTCCGACTCGCAAGATTCGGAAACATTGGCTTCGAGCTGGGTCCGAAACGTTCCGAAGGCATTGGTAAACTCGATGTCATAGCGGAGACTTGTGGAATGAAGCCCCTTCTGGATTTGGGCTCCGGTAAGGTCACTCAAGGCCTTGTCAATGAGCGGAACGATCTCCTTCTTGGAATGAAACGGGATGAAGACATAATCAAGGTCATTCGTGTAACGGGGGCAGTCCAGCAGTCGGAGGACCATCCCTCCTTTGAGAATGGCATGGTTGCCCAGTTTGTCCGAGAGGTGATTGATAATCCACAGACGCAAGCCCTCGTCAGATTGAATCGTATCCATTGAGTACCCCCTTCACAAAGGCGATGAACTTAGGATTCTTGTATCGCTTGAGATACCCCTCAAGCCTTTTGCCATCCAGTTTGTCGACGGCAATATCGGAATAGATGTTGAACGAAAATTTGTGACCCGACTGGTAGAAGTAGAGTGTGTCGAGAAACGCCTTTTCCCGATCGGCCGATCGAATCCCCTGCGACCCGATCGTGTATCCAAACCAGAGACGGTGGCCAACCGATGGGGATGAATAGCCCAGATGAACGACGGCTCCGAATCGGGATTGATAGACCCGGGAGTTTCCAATCTTGACGGCATAAACCGTCTTGTGCGGGATGTTACCGATCAGCCCCGATTGGGCCAGCACCGTTCCGAGACTCAAGGCGGAACCCGGGGCAAGTCGTTGGGAGAGCCAGGTGAGGTCGAAATTTTTGGTGACATAGTACCCCCGGCAAAAACGTCGCAGGATCCCCTCCTTCAGGAAGGGTTGCAGTCTTCGATTGAATTGGAGGGGTGTAGA
>CAYYFU010000105.1:2402-5931 GCA_964471095.1 uncultured Pseudomonadota bacterium | reverse complement strand
GGGAATTAAGCAGCTCTTTTACTTTCAATTCAATCAGGTCCCGCGTCTTGCAAAACAGCGCCCGCGGCTGGCCGACTGGATCGGGGATCTTCCATTTGACTTCGGCAGGCGTTCCCGACACAAACAAAAAGAATTGAGTGCATCACCTTTTCCATGCCACGAGATCCCCGCCTTGACAAGAGAGGTTATGCTGTGATCTGGCTCCCTCTCTATAGAGGAGGTTTTATGAACAAACTATTCCTGTTGGTCTCGATTTCCGCACTGGTCGCCTGTCCCCTCTTCGCGGAAGAGCCGGCCGACCAGGCGCCGCACGGTCAGGAAGTAAGCGATGTTGCCAAGCAGAAGGACGTCGGGCATCACGGGACTGAGGTCAGGGAGGTTGCAAAGAAACAAGGAGAGGCCAAAAAGACCAAGAAATCGGCCAAGCCGAAACCGCCGGCCGAAGCGGTGAAAAAAGGGAATGCCGGCGACGAACATGCCGGTCAGGAACATGGCGGTCAGGAGATCAAGAAGAAGGAAGAAAAGAAGACCGAGGAGAAGCCGGAGTCGCGTCTCTACGGCCCCGATGAAATCAAGTCGGCCCTCACCGCCTCTATCCAGTCCAAGACCGCCGCGGATGGCGGCTCGTTTCGTTTCAACGACCCTGACCGCGCAAACCGCGCCATGACACTGCAATTCGTTAAAATCCATGATCCGGTCCGAAAACTCGCCGACGGCGGCTATTTTGCCTGCACCGATTTCCAGGTGGTCGGCGGTCCGGCGGGACAGCTCCATGACGTTGACTTCTGGCTGAAGCCGGGCCCCGACGGGGTTCTGCAGGTGACCGAGACCAAGGTCCACAAGGACCCGGTTCTGGTCGGCGGTCGCTGGGAAAAACAGCCCCGCTATACCTTCATCGGCGACAAGCCGGTGGTGTTGGGGGTTTCGCAGTAACCGATGCGCTGTCCCATCAAATTCCTGATGGTCCTGGCGCTCATTTTGTCCGGTCCGCCTTTGGCCGCCTCCGGGACGATCCTGCGACCCTCACGGTTTCAGATCAGTTACCGGGTGGTGGTCCCCCCCGTTACCGGCAGGCACCTCTCCGTCTGGATTCCCTACCCGGCCGAGGATCCCGATCAGAAGGTATTGAGTGCCGATATCCGGTCGCCGCTCCCGTGGGAGATCCGGACCGAGCGACGGTTCGGAAACCGGATGCTCTTCCTGCAGGGGAAGGGGACCGACAAACCGACGGAGGTCCTGCTCTCCTTTGAGATCGAGCGTTCTCCCTCGTCGGGGCGGCCGCTCGGCCTCCGGTTTGCCGAGGGGGAGCTGGACCCCGACCGTTATCGTGGCTCGGATCGTCTGGTGCCGATTGATCATCAGATCCGGGCTATGGCGGCCGAGGCGACCCAAGGTGTGCCTTCCGGCGATCAGGCCAAGGCGATCTACGATTATGTGGTGAGACTCCTCGACTACAACAAGGAAGGAACCGGCTGGGGGCGGGGGGATGTCACCTGGGTCTGCGCCAACCGGCGCGGCAACTGCACCGACTTTCACTCGCTGTTTATCGCCCTGGCCCGCGCGGCGGGAATCCCGGCCCGGTTCGTGATCGGTCTTCCGATTCCGGCGATTCCGGCGGTCACGGGAGAAGGGGGCGTGATTCCCGGTTATCACTGCTGGGCGGAGTTCTTCGACGAGGCAAAGGGCTGGCGTCCGGTAGATGCCACGGAGGGGAAGAGGTCGGGCCGTCCCGACGATTATTTTGGAAAACTGCCGGACAATCGCGTCCAGTTTTCGGTCGGCCGAGACGTGATCCTTGAGCCACCGCAAGCGGCCGGTCCGCTTAACTTCTTCATCGAGCCGTACGCGGAGATCGACGGGAAACCGCTCACCGGCCTCACGCACGAGTTCCGGTATGAGCGATCCCCCGTGGTATCATCCGCCTTTCAATCCCCTCAAACAAGATCTCCGCAACAATAGCCAGCAGGGCCGCCGGGATTGCGCCGGAGAGGATGATCCGGGTGTCGTTCAATGCCAGCCCGGTTACGATCCGTTCCCCCAGGCCACCGGCCCCGATAAAGGCGGCAAGGGTCGCGGTCCCAATGTTAATGACCGTGCTGGTCCGAACCCCCGCCAGGATGAACCGTGCCGCGAGCGGAAGCTCGACGTGGATGAGCCGCTGGCCCGGGGTCAATCCGATCCCATCCGCCGCCTCGAGGATCGTCGGAGAGATTTCGCGCAATCCCGACACGGTGTTTCTTAAAATTGGCAACAAACCATAGAGAAACAACGCGGCGACCGCCGGGAGCGTTCCGATCCCGAACAACGGGATCATGAAGACCAGCAAGGCGATCCCGGGGATCGTCTGGGCGACGCCGGCAATGCCGACGACCCACTGGGCCGCCCGGCGCCTCCGGCTGACAAGGATCCCGGCCGGGATCGCCACCAGCGCCGCGAGGAACACCGATGAAAAGGTGAGCCCCAGATGTTCCAGCAGGAGCTGGCCGATCCCCCGTCGGGGGGTTGTCACCGGTCTGCCCTTAACCAATCCCTCCGAGACAAGAAAATCATGCGCGACCTCGGCAAAACTTTTCCCTTCCAGTTCGACCGCGGCGTTCAACCGTTGCATCGTCCCTTCATTGATCTTGCCGGCAATGAGATTCAGCACCGACGCCACCTCCGGATGTCGCCGGAGCAGTTCCCTTTGGACCAGCGGGGCGGCGAGATATTTTGGAAAAAAATCGAAGTCATCTTGCAACAGGACCAGCCCGAATTTCCCGATCTTGGCGTCGGTGGAGTAGGCATCGATGACATGAATTTTTGCCGCCGCCATTGACTCGTACGCCAGACCGTGATCGAGCCCCCGCACCTCTCTTGGGGCCAGCCGGTAAGCCTGTGAGAGGGCGGGCCAGCCGTCGCGACGGTTCAGGAATTCGTGACTCAAGCCAAAGATCAGATCGGGATGTTCGCGCAGTGCCGAGATTTTCCGGATCCCCCTCCCCTCGGCCATCGGGGCGGTAACGGCCAAGGCATAGCTGTTGTTAAAACCGAACGGCTCCAGCCATTCGAGGTCGTAATCGTTCCGAAAGATCCTTCGCAAACCCTGGAGATCGAGGATCCCCTGACCGTGGAGCAGCACCTCGATCGCGGTGCCGGTGTATTCTGGATAGAGGTCAATGGCGCCGGACCTCAACGCCTCAAAGCAAACCGCGGTCCCGCCCAGGCCGAATTTTCGCTCGACCTGCAACGTCGTCTGCGACTCGATCAACTGGGCCAAAATTTCGGAGATGAGATACCCCTCCGTAAATTTTTTGGATCCAACACGAACCACCTCGGCGGCATCGAGCGTCGAACAGAGCAACAGGAGGATCGGCAGGATTTTTTTCATGAAAAGAACTCCTTGATGAAGTCGGTCGCCGGATTTTTACGGATCTCCTCGGGGGTCCCGATCTGCAGGATTTTACCTGACTCCATCACCGCAATCCGGTTCCCCATTAACATCGCCTCGCGGATATCGTGTGTTACGAAGACAACGGTTTTTCTTTTCGCG
>CAYYFU010000105.1:0-2392 GCA_964471095.1 uncultured Pseudomonadota bacterium | reverse complement strand
ACGTTGGACTTCTAAAAAGTCCTTTTGCAACTGCCGGCGGGTGATCGGATCAACCGCCCCGAACGGCTCGTCCATCAGGAGGATCGGTGGATCGAGCATCAGCGCCCGCGCCACCCCGACCCGCTGTTGCTCGCCGCCGGAGATCTCCAGCGGAAATTTTTGCGCGAATCGTTCCGGCTCCAACCCGACCATCTCCAGCAACTCCCGGACGCGGGACTTCCGTTTCTCCAGAGGCCACCGCTCCAGCCGCGCCACCAGCGAGATGTTCCCGGCGACCGTCAGATGGGGGAACAGCCCCCCCGATTGGATCACGTAGCCGATCTTCCTTCGGAGTTGAGGGAGATCCGCCCCGCCGACCGCCTCGCCGGCGACCTCCACCCTGCCGGCATCCGGTGTCACCAGTCCGTTGATCATCTTGAGGGTCGTTGACTTGCCGCAACCGCTCTTGCCGACCAGAACGAGACATTCCCCTTCGGCAACCCCCAACGAGAGGTTGTCCACCACCGCCCCGTGACCAAGATAATTTTTAGATATCCCCCTGACCTGGATCATGGTTTCCGACTCCGTCTGGAACCATTTCCGCGTCCACCCCCGCGTTGCGGGGGTGCCCGGACTTGGTCATGTAGATCCACTAGCTTTTTTGGCAAAAACCGGCAATAGCAATGCCGATGAGCAAACCCCAAGTTGAAACTACCCCTGAACTGGTCGCGCAGGTCTATCGCCGAACCGCCGAAAATCTGAAGACGGTGCGAAAGCGCCTCGGACGGCCGTTGACCCTCGCCGAAAAGATCCTGTTCGGCCACCTCTGGGAGCCCGAAAAACAGGACCTCTCCCCCGGCAAGGCGATTCTTCAACTGAAGGTGGATCGGGTGGCGATGCAGGATGCGACTGCGCAAATGGCGCTCCTCCAATTCATGACCGCCGGGCGACCGGTGACCGCCGTCCCGACGACCGTCCATTGCGACCACCTGATCCGCGCCCGGACCGGCGCCCGCGAGGACCTGAATGTCGCCCTCTCGGAAAATCAGGAGGTGTATGACTTTCTGAAGTCCTGTTCGCAAAAGTACGGGATCGGCTTCTGGGGGCCCGGCTCCGGGATCATTCATCAAGTCGTGTTGGAGCAATACGCCTTCCCCGGCGGCCTGATGATCGGCACAGATTCGCACACCCCGAACGCCTGCGGATTGGGGATGATCGCCTGCGGGGTTGGCGGGGCCGATGCGGTCGATGTGATGGTCGGGATGCCATGGGAGGTGCTACAACCGAAACTGGTCGGCGTAAAACTGACCGGCGAGCCGAACGGCTGGACCTCCCCGAAGGACGTGATCCTCAAGGTCTGCGAGATCCTGACCACCAAGGGGGGGACGAACCGGATCGTGGAGTATTTCGGCCCCGGGGCGCGGGCACTGTCAGCAACCGGCAAGGGGACGATCACCAACATGGGGGCGGAGCTGGGCGCCACCTCCTCGACCTTTCCGTACGACCCGGCAATGCGGGAGTATCTCAAGGCAACGGGGCGGGAGTCGCTCGCAAAGATTGCCGACCGGTTCCATGAATTGCTCGAGCCGGATGCCGAGGTAGAGGAAAGTCCGAAGGAGTTCTTCGACCAGGTGATCGAGATCGATCTGACCAAACTTGAGCCGCATATCGTCGGCCCCCATTCCCCCGACGTGGCGCGCCCCATTTCTCGGCTCAAGCAGGAGGCGAAAAAATACCCGGAACGCTGGAAGTACACGCTGATCGGGAGCTGCACCAACTCCTCTTATGAAGATATCGAACGGGCGGCCGATGTGGCCAGGCAGGCATCGGCGCTGGGGCTGAAGGTCGCGGTGCCGCTGGTCGTGACCCCCGGTTCGGAGCAGGTGCGGGCGACGCTCGAGCGGGACGGCCAGCTCGCGGCGCTGGAGGCGATCGGCGCCACGATCCTTGCAAATGCCTGCGGCCCCTGCATCGGGCAGTGGCAACGGGACGATATCCAGCAGGGGGAGTCGAACGCGATCCTGACCTCCTACAACCGGAATTTCCCGAAACGGAACGACGGCAACGCCGCCACGCTCGCCTTCATCGGGAGCCCTGAGATCGTTGTCGCAATGAGTCTGGACGGCCGCCTCTCCTTTGATCCCCTTAACGACATGCTGACGACACCGGCGGGCAAGACTGTGAAACTCAAGGCCCCCAAGAAGGCGGAGCCGTTACCCAAAAAGGGGTTTGTCTTCTCACACGAGGGGTACACCGAGCCAGCCGCCGATGGGTCGGCGATCCGGGTCGCGATCCGTCCCGGCAGTGACCGTCTGCAGACAATCGCCCCGTTCGCGGCGTGGGACGGCAAGGATTTTGAAAAACTCCCCGTTCTCCTCAAGGCAAAGGGGAAGTGCACCACCGATCATATCTC
>CAYYFU010000104.1:0-5950 GCA_964471095.1 uncultured Pseudomonadota bacterium | reverse complement strand
GGTGGGGGAATCCTTCGCCACTCGTTCGTTGACTCTTCTTCTCAAGCCGCCAAGGAAAACTCCTGACAGGCGGTTCTAAAATCGTCTATGTACCCACCCATTTTTTGATTGCGAGGAATCAATGAGAACAGATCCGCGAGGAGCGTTAGATCAGTCCGCACTTCATCGTCTTGAGCCCATCCTGGAAAAAGACACCGATCTTGTCCGGATGAATCAGGCTCACCACCAGCCCCACACCAAACAGCTGATGCGCAACATGATCATCCAATAGGTAGATTTGATCCATACCGTACGCCTTGGGGGTTTTATTGCCCCGTTCGAGCTTGGCACGCCATCCCGCCTCTAGATCCACCTTGGGGGATACTGCCCGCGGCTTCCGCGCCTTCTTTATTTTTGGAGTTGTTTGAGTCATCCCTCATTGTAGGCTCAACCAGGGAATGATGCAATCTCTATAAAATCACTGCTGGGTAATGCCAACAATCGCAATTCCGATCGGGCCCGTCCCCGTTGAAAAGGGATAACTCGCAAGACCGCTGAACTCGGTTAAGGCGCCTGTTCCGGAATTGATGCTGTAGCCCCTCACGCTGCTATCCGTAAAGTTGGTCACGTAAACAAACTTGCCCAACGGGTCCACCGCCGCCGTCCTGGGACCATCCCCCGCCGTGAAGGGAGAACCGCCCACAGAGCGGTTAAGGCTCCCGTTGAGGTGTTGATCGTAAAGGCCGAGACGTTGTCGGAGCCGTTGTTGGCGGTGTAGAGGAATTGACCGGTCGGGTCGACAACAACCCCTCTCGGAGTCGTCCCCACCGCGAAGGGAGAACCGCCCACAGCGGTTAAGGCTCCCGTTGAGGTGTTGATGGTGTAGGCCGAGACGTCGTTCGAGGCCCCCCGGTTGGCCACATAGAGGAATCGACCGTTTGGATCTGTCGTCAGGGCGCTGGCAGTTGTCCCCGCCGTGAAGGGAGAACCGCTCACGGCGGTCAGCGCCCCGGTTGAGCTGTTGATCGTAAAGGCCGAGACGTTGTTGGAGGTGCTATTGGCGGTGTAGAGGAATTGGCCCGCCGGATCTAGCGTGATTCCATTGGGGACTGTCCCCGCCGTGAAGGGAGAACCGCTCATGGCGGTTAACGCCCCGCTGGAGGTGTCGATAGTGTAGGCGGAAATATTGTTGGAACCGTTGTTCGTCACGTAGAAAAATTGACTGTTTGGATGCACCCTTGCGGATGCAGGACTTGTCCCCGCCGTGAAGGGAGAGCCACTGAGGGCCGTCAAGACCCCGGTTCTCGCGTTAACGGAAAAAGCCGAGACATTAGCCGAGCTATTATTGGGGACATAGGCAAAGGAACGGTCCGGATTCAGGACAACTGAGGTGGGACCGGTGGCCCCGGCGGCGAAGGGAGAACCGCTGACCTCTGTCAAGACCCCGCTGTCCGTGTTGAGGGAATAGACGGAGATCGTATTCGCCGTAAAGTTTGCCACGTAGGCAAAATAGAGGGTCTCTGGCCAACAACTGTCTGATCCCCCGCTGCAAATGAGTCCGCTGGAGCATTGATCCGAGGCGCTACAGACATCTCCCAGGATCCCGGCCCCGACGGTGGTACAAACCCGCGTGGCAGTAGAACCGCCGCAGTAAGCCGACTCGCAATCAGAATCGGCCGTGCAGGTCTCGCCACTCGCCTCGAGACAGGCCCCGGAGGAACAACTCAATCCCGTCCCACACTGATCCGAGATGCTACAGACATCCCCCAACACCCCCTCCGTGGCACAAACACGCGCCGAGGAGGGACCGCCGCAGTAAGCCGACTCGCAATCGGTATCCGCCGTGCAAGAGGCACCATCACCAGCCCCGGCCACGGCGCTTATTGTAGTTACCTCAGCGCTGCTCCCACAACCGAACATTGAAACTATTATTGATACTTGTAGGCAAAATAAAAATATAAATAGATATCTAGCTGTATTATTTACCATTATGATAATAATATCAGATAATAAATCGATATCAAGTTATATCGAGCCAGATCCGACGCTTGCTAAAGTCAGGGGAAGATCCTACTCTCCCCCTGACCACCCCCATCGAGGTGGGAATCTTTAGGCGCCTGTAGCTCAGTGGATCAGAGCATCAGACTTCGAATCTGAGGGTCGCAGGTTCGAATCCTGCCAGGCGCGTAAAGGTTCCCGCCGGTTGACAGAAGCGGCAGATATCCATTAGTAGATGGGCCTTTATCGAAATTTTCTTGGGCCGTTAGCTCAGTTGGTAGAGCAGCTGGCTCTTAACCAGCGGGTCACAGGTTCGAGCCCTGTACGGCCCATAATTTTATCAGGAAATTAAAGCAGGTTTTTTAAGAGAAGCCGGACGGAAACGACCAGAATCAGCATTGCCGTGACCTGTTGAACGGTCCGCGTCGAAAGGGGGCCGGACCCCCAGCGACTTCCGAGCTGTCCCCCGATCAGCACACTCAATCCCAACGGGACCCACAAATGAAGCTCGGGGAATAAACCGCTCTTGGTGACCTGTCCGATCAATCCGGCAAACGAATTCACCAAGATAAACAGGGAGGCGGCGGCCGCCGCTTGCTTGGCGTCGGCCCATTTCAATAACATGAGCAAAGGGGAGAGAAAGATCCCCCCCCCGATCCCAATCAGTCCGGAGAGACCGCCCAATACCGCACCCGTTGGGACTCCGAGGACCCAGGCCCTCTTCCAAGAAGGCGGGGTCGGGGTCAAGGAGGAGTGATTGATAAAAAGGAGTCGAATCGCCACCACCAGGAGGGACAGACCGACCAGGAGTTGAAACAGTTCCTTGCTGATCGGAATCGTTCCGCCGAGATAGGCGAACGGAACCGAGGCGACGACAAAGGGGAGGAGGTGCCGCGATGAAAAATGCCGCCAGAAATGATAACTGCTCCCGCCGACCACGATCAGATTGCAGATCAACGCGGTTTCCGGGACCACTTCATACGGAACCGCAAACAGGATCAACAGGGCCAGATAGGTCGACCCCCCGCCAAATCCAACCATGGAATAAACGAGCGCCGTCAGAAAAAAGAGGGGGATTAACGTCCAGGGGGTGACCACCTAGTGCCCACCCCCTCCCATCATATTAAAGGTGTGAAGCAGGGCGGGGAAAACCGCCCGGATCGACTCCCGAACCCCCCGGGAGGAACCCGGGAGCGTGACAATCAGCGTCTTCCCACAGGTCCCGGCCACCTCGCGGGAGAGCATCGCATAGGGGGTCCGTTTCTGGCCGTACGCTCGGATCGCCTCGGTCACCCCCGGCATCTCCCGATCAATGATCTCCCGTATCGTCTCTGCGGTGACATCGCGTGGCCCCAAACCGGTTCCGCCGGTGGTGAGGATCAGACGGATCCCCTCCTCCACCCAACCCAAGATCGTCTTTCCGATCGTCGGCTTGTCATGCGGGACAATTTCGTAATGACAGACCTCCACCGGTTGCCGGGTCATCTCTTCGGCGATAATCTTTCCAGATTTGTCCTCCTTTTTTCCTGCCGAGACGCTGTCGGAGGTGACCAGGATCGCCGCCTTGACCGGGGCCTGCAGATCATCGGAAAAGTCGCTCTTCCCCCCCCGTTTCTCGATCAGCCTGGTTTCACCGATGACCACTTCGCGATCGATCCCCTTCAATATATCGTAGACCGTCAGGGCGGCGACCGCGGCGGCGGTCAGCGCCTCCATCTCGACACCGGTTTTTCCGACTGATTTGACTGTGACCTTTATCGTGATTGCTGAAAATCCCCCCTCGCCCCCCTTTGACAAAGGGGGGTTGGGGGGATTTCGGTCAACGCTAAATTGCAAATCCACATGGTCCAATGAAACCGGGTGACAGTACGGGATCAACTCCGCGGTCTTCTTGGCCGCTAGGCAGCCGGCGGCTCGGGCGATCGGAAAGACCTCCCCTTTCGGGGTCTCTCCCCGGGCAGCACGTTCAATGGTCTCCTGTTTCGCGATGACTCGTGACTCCGCAACGGCGCTCCGCAATGTTTCAATTTTGTCAGAGATGTCGATCATGATTATCCCCCTATGCCATACATGCACGGCGTCCGAAGCGCTTCGTCCTGCTGAAAGTTGTTATGACCTTCCCGCTTCCCCTGAAACAGTGCGACAACCCGTTTCGCGATCGTCTCGTCCGTTTCGAACGGATCGCGGAGCAGCGTGCGCAACGAAACCTCGCCGTCATAAGCCAGACAGTCCTGAAACCGGCCGTCGGCGGAGATCCGGATCCGGTTGCAACTTTCACAAAAAGGCCGGGAGACCGGGCTGATGAATCCGACAAGAGCCCCCAACTCTTTAACAGCAACATCATAATAACAGGCAGGGCCATTCCCCGGGCGTCGGGTCGAGGGGGTCAGCGTGAACTTAGCGGCGAGACGGTCCTGGATCTCTTGTGCCGTAATGAATCGGTCCGACTGATTTTTGGCCGGCCCGATCGGCATCAGCTCGATCAGTCGCAGGATCAGCCCGCGCTCAGCGGCAAATTTCAGAAGTCCCTCAACCTCGTCGTCATTGACTCCCTTCTGAATGACGGCGTTCAGTTTGATCGGACTTAAGCCGACCCGCGCTGCCTCTTCGAGACCGGCAAAAACCTGGCCGATCTCCCCCCACCGGGTGATTTTGCGAAATTTCTCTGGTGAAAGGGTATCGAGATGGATGTTGATCTTCTCCAAACCGCCTTCTTTCAGTTGTCGCGCCAGCGGTTTCAACAAAACGCCGTTGGTGGTCAGCAGGACCTCTTCAATGCCGGGAATTGCATTCAGCATCCCGATGAGTCGCGGAAGGTCCCGGCGGACAAGCGGTTCCCCACCGGTCAGGCGCACCCGCCGAATGCCGATCGTTGCCAGGATTCGCACCAAACGATCGATCTCTTCAAAGGTGAGGTAGTCTTGCCGCGCAACCCCCTGTTCTAAGGGCATGCAATAACTGCACCGGAGATTACATGCGTCGGTGACCGAAAGGCGCAGATAATCGATTTTTCTCCCAAACAGGTCACACGGCATGATTTTCCTCCAACTCTTTCAGATCGTCTTGACTGTTCACGTTGGCGCAGGAGACGCCGTCAATCGGGATCCAAGCGATGCGTCGGTTGTCGGCAAGAAACCTGCCAAGGGAATACTCGCCTCTCCGCAGGGAATCCTTCATTCCGGACACGAGGTTCCTCGAATAGAGCGCCATCAGATATTCCCGAATCCCATCGTGGGTGGGAACGGCGGCGTCGGATCCCTGGCCCGCTTCGATCACTCCCCGAATCGTTTCGGGATCAAGGATCGGCATGTCGCAGCCCACGACGAATAGCCGGTCGTTTGACGAATGATGAAAGGCGGTCACGATCCCTCCCATCGGACCCTGATTCGGTTCAAGATCGGAGACGGTCGGGATGTTGAAAGAGGCATATTCCTCCGGGAGATTCGTCACCATCAGCAACGGTCCAAAGAGGGACTCCATCACCTCCAGCACCCGCTTCACCATCGGCACACCGCGAACGCGAGCGAGCGCCTTGTTCCCGCCAAATCTTGAGGAACGTCCGCCACAGAGAATGACACCCGTTATGTCAGGCCACCTTTCCATGATTCCTCTTCCAGATCGGCGCTGTCTTCTTGATCTCTTCGATCATAAAATGGCACGCCTCGAACGCCTCCTTCCGATGGGCGGCCGCAACGGCAATGACAACCGACGGTTCCCCCACATCCACCCAGCCGATCCGATGCACGACGGTCAAATCCTTCAAATCCCATCGTTGCCTCGCCTGCCGGGCCAGTTCCTGAAGCAGCCGGCGGGTCATTTTTTCATGGCACTCGTAGAAAAGACCCTGAATCCCCTTCTCTCTCCGTACCGTCCCGACAAAATGAACCAGCGCCCCCGCCTCCTCGGTAATCACCGTGGAGATCAATTTCCAGACTTCGAGGGGCTGATCGGTTATCCCAATCATCATTAACCT
>CAYYFU010000103.1:0-5964 GCA_964471095.1 uncultured Pseudomonadota bacterium | reverse complement strand
TGTGCGGAATAAGCGATATAGACGGATCAAAATATATGGGACTTGCCGGTACCTTCGCGTACAACTTCTAATCTGGACTTAATCTCTCGTTGAAAAGGCCCCCCCCGCATCGCGGGGGGGCCTTTTATTTTCCCTCGCCCCTAAAATGCGTAACCGAAGGTGAAGTGGAGTCGCGACAGATCCTCTCCCGTTTGTCGGTCCAGCTTGAATCCATAATCGAGTCGGATCGGACCGACCGGGGTGATATAACGCAAACCGAGTCCCCCACCGTGGCGGATTGAGGCAAGGCTGACGTCGCCCAACCGGTTGGTGATCGATCCGGAGTCGACAAACAAGGCGCTCTTGAAATTCTTGAAAAGGCGGGTCTGAAGTTCTGCGGTATGCAGGAGGAGGATGAGCCCTCCGAACGGTCGCGTATTCGCGCCGACCGGTCCGACCGCATCCTGATTAAAGCCACGAACGGTGTAGTCACCACCGAGAAAGAGTCGTTGATCGCGGGTCAAGACATCATCCCCGATTATATCAATTCCCTCGCCGCGGATGAAATTCAACAGCGTCCAGCGACCCCCAAAGCTCACGTAATGGGCAAACTGGGCCTTCGGCTGGATAAAATTGAAGCCGCTTCCGGCGATTTTTGTGGAAAGATCGACCCCCCCGACGGTGGCAAAACCCCGGGTCGGGTCGGCAAACGAGTCGCGGCGGTCATAGGAAGCGGAGAAGGACACCTTGGAAGTGGTGTGGTCCTGTTCGGACTCTTCCGTGGGGTCGAGGACATTGCGGAAGTAAGTCCGGATCAACTGATATTTTGTCAAGAGATTGAGTTGCGGGGTGATTTCACGCAGGAGAGAGACCGATCCTCCGACATCGAGGTCATCAAAGGATGGTCTCTGTTCCATTTCAGCGAGACCGGTCAAGATCGCTTCAAGATTATAACCGAGCGAATGGGGGTCGATGAAATTCAGTTCCCCCTTTTGGATATCTCGTCCGCCGGTTAACTTCAGGTTGGCCCTTTTGGCAAAACCGAACAGGTTGACATGGTTGAGGGTGGTCGAGCCGGTAAACTGGTCGTCAGTGTCGAAGGCCGCTGCCAGATCCAGGATGACTGACTCGGACTCCTCGACCCTTATTTTGAGATGGACAATCGGTTCCTTTTCGAGAAGGCCGATTGTTTCAATGGAGACCGATCGGAAGGCCCCCAACCTTCGGAGCGAGGACTCGCTATCGATCAATTTTCTGTAGTTGAACAGGTCCCCTTTTTTCAACAGGAGGGCCGACTCGATCGAACGACGGCGAGTCCGTTGATTCCCGATAATCAGAATCTCGCCGATCCGGACAAAATCCCCCTCCTGAATATGATAAATGAGGGTCGTCTCCGCCCCACTCCCCTGGAGTTCCGGCTCCACGTGCACGTAAGGATAGCCCCGGCTGGCGTAATAGCGGACCAGGTTCTCTTTATCGCGGTTAATTTTTTCCTCAAGATAGATATCTCCCTCCTTCATCTTGAGTTTCTTCTTGAGCCTGTTTTCAGCGAAGACCTGATTCCCTTCAATCCGTATCTCCCGAATCTCCGTTATCGGTCCTTCTTCCACCTCAAAGGTTACGGTTGCCTTGTCTTTCAGAGGGCTGAAGGTGGTGCGCGTCTCGATCGTCTTGGCCTCCAGGGCACCACGACTCCTCAGAATCGGGGTGAGGTTTTTAAAATCCTCTTCGATGATTTCAGGTTGCCAGGGGGCGTTACGGAACAGGGTTTCTTCCTTGGTATGAAGATTTTTCCTGATTTTTCTGTCAGAAATTTTTTCATTCCCCTCAAGGGCCACCTGCTTCACGCGTGTTTCCGGCCCTTCCTGAATGTCAAAAACAATCCGTCGCTCCCCGCGGGAAACCCTCTCCCCCCTCGCAAGAACCTCAACCTCTTGAAAACCGCGGGAATGATAAAGGTCAATAATCGCTCGAACACTCTCTTCCATTTCATAGGTCCCATAGCCGCCGTCCGTGTAAATGGGGAGAATTCTCCTCAGACTTTTGATGGCCATCCGCCGGTTGCCGCGAAACAGGACGGTGAGATGGTCTCCTTCAGTGACCTCAAGAATCGGATGGAGTTTTTTTTGAATCGGGTCCTGAACCATTTCACTGAGACGAACCCGGGCCCGGACATAACCTTCGTTGCGGTATTCTTCCCGGATTTTTTCCAGACTTTGGCGGAAGCGACGGGGCCGGTAAGGACGGAGCAGATTGATTTTAGAGGAAAACCAGCCGGACGGGAAAACAGTGTTTCCTTTGACCGTGACGGCACTGATTCGGTACCGAAACCCCTTCTGGATCTGGTACTGAATCTCCACCGTCCCCTTTTTTTCATTTTTTTTGGTGAAGACTTTGACTTGCGTTCCTTCGTACACCTCTCGCTGGTAGAAGGACTCGATCTTGATTGCCTGCTGGGCAATCTCCTCGTCATCAAAAAGATCCCCGGGTTGGAGGGCCACGAGTCGTCGGATCCGATTGGAGAGAAAGGGGTAGCTTCCCTTCACCTCAATTCGGCTGATTAAGAGGCCTTCGACCAGATGAAGGGTCAGTTCCAGACCTTGAGGGGTTGCCTTTTTTTCACCGCGAACCTCATAAAAACGTCC
This sequence comes from uncultured Pseudomonadota bacterium, assembly GCA_964471095.1. Lineage (GTDB taxonomy): Bacteria > UBA10199 > UBA10199 > JACPAL01 > JACPAL01 > CAYYFU01. The sequence continues at coordinate 3,340 of CAYYFU010000103.1, read as the reverse complement.
CCATTTTTTGAGGGAGGAGAGGGCCTGTTCCCACTTTGTTTCGGAGAAGAGATCGCCTTCTTTGAGGGGGAGCAGGTTTCGTATCTCACTATCGGAGACGAGCGTTCCGTTGTCGATGACAATCGAGGTGATCGTGAGCGGACGTGCGGCCGCCGTTAAAGAGAGGAAGAAAAACCCGGCAAAAAAAAGAGTCTTCACTGGAGTCGAAACCGCAACGAGAGATTAAATTGGTAACGTGATTCCGTTGTGGCCGTTCGGGTCCGAAATCCTTTCAGAAGAATATTATCTGTCAAGTAATAGTTGGCCTGGAAGGTTCGCTCCGCTGTTTCGGGGGCAAAGTCACTTTTAAATTCCAGGCTCAGCCGATCCGTCACCCTTTTCCCCAACGCAACGCGAGAGAGGGTTGTCGCTTCATTGCCGAGACTTCCCCCCTCGGAGGCCTCCAGACGGACAATATCCAAACCGGTGGCAGAGGCGAGCGGTTTCTCAAAAACCGAGGAGATCTCTCCCGCCAAAATTTTTGAGGAAAGCACGCTTCGCCGGGTGCCGCTTGCCCGCACCTCTTCCTCCGTCATTCCCAAGGTCATCAGGGAGACGATATCTTCCCGTGGCAAAGAGGGAACGCTCGAAAGCTCAATCTCAAGATTCGAGAGATATCCCCGGATATTCAAAAAAACGGTATGGGTCTCCGAGACCTGCTGCTCCGTCTTGAGGGTCAAATAAGGCTCCGATCGATCCGGGTCGGAAAATTCCAGTCGACCCTCGGTCAACTCAAAATCATGCCCCAGGTAATGAAAAGTCCCTTCCAGGGTCGTAATTTCACCCAGGAGTTTGGGTTGGGCGTAGGTCCCCGAGGCAAAAAGATCGAGGTTGAGTAGAATGAGTGCGATATTGTTTTGGACCCTTGTCTCCCCCCGATTATGGATGTGGAGGTCAATCCGGAACGGCCCTACCGCCTTTTCCCATTCCTCTTTTGCTTGCCTTGATACCGCGGGGCTCAAAACCAGTTCCCGGATTAGAAATTTTTTGACGTAACGTCCGTCCAGGATCGCAATCTCCCCCCGGAGCCATGGAGAGGGGAGGGACCCCTGGAGGGTGACATCCGCATCAAAATCAGCGCGCCACAGATCCGATTTGGCCGCAGAGAGATTCGTTCCATGCAACTCCAGGTCAAACGATCGGGGTTGGAAGTGATCGACCTCGATCCCTCCCTTCAGATGAAAAGCCCCCCCCTCCCAGTTGCCGTGTAGGTCGCCTGAGATCTGACTTCCATCCGAGCGGAGACTCCCCGTCGGGTCGGTGATGAGTCCGCGAATTCCCCGGAAGGAGATTTCACCCCCAGCCAGTTGAAGGGTCCCTTTCAAGGCGAGTCCTTCCGGGGGACCGTACAGGGTCAGGTCCCCTTGGGCGGTTCCGGAGGCCTCTCGCACATAATGAGGAAAGAATTGAAGCCAGGCAAGCGGCAACTTTCCTTGCAACCGCGCCTCAACCCCATTTTCCGGCTGACGATAAAAGCCATCCAGTGAGCTCTCCGTCGTTGGGTTTCCAAAAAAGTGGGTTACCCCCGCCTCGGACTCAATTCGGATCTCTCCCGGGATAGTCGTATCATTTCCCGATATTTGAACCACCGTCTGACGCAGGGAAACCTCTCCTCCCTTTTCAATCTTGATCAGGCTTTCCAAGGAATCGACCAGCAGGGGTCCGATCGAGCCATTGATCACCCGACCCCTCCCGGTTCCCACCACAGATGTCTCTTCCCCCTTGAGCTGAAGCTCTCCGGTCAGATTTCCCTGGAGTTTCGATTCAGGCAACACCGCGGCCAGTGATGTTTCGTTGAACAGAATGTGAATCGTTTGAGGGAGGGCCTGAAGCTTGGTCAGTCCCGGGAGATGACCAAATTCCACGGACCCGGTGACATGGAGCTGTTCCCGGTCGTCGGCTGCGGGACGGACGGAAGCGTCAAATTCAAGTCGAGGCCAGTGAAGTCGGACGGGGCCGACCGCTCTTTGAGCCAACAGGGATCGATGACGAAAATTCTGGATCGTCGCTTCAGCCTCAACGAGGGCGGAGGTGAATGGTCCTCGAACCGCTCCGTGGAGATTGGCCAGCCCCTGGGAATGATGCAGGAGCGGGCCCGGCAGTTTTTGAAAGATCGATTCCAGGGGAAGATCATGAGCGGTGAAGTCAAGTCGCACCTCTTGGGCCCCCAGATCGACATTCCCTCCCGCTTGAAGGGCCGCCTCGCCCAGTCGGGCGGAAAGTTCTTTAACGGTAAACAGGTTTTTCTCCAAGGCGCCATTCAGGCTCAATTTTAACGGTTCGGACAGCACGGTCTCCGCTAAAAGAACTCCTTTGAGCTGAAGATTCCCCTGTTGGGAAGTGCCGTCAAATTTCCCGCTCGCTTCGAGGGAGACTTTTTCCTTCGTCAAATGGAATTCCTTTAACTCGATTCCCTTCGCGGAAAGGGTCAGATCGGCGGTCAGCTCATCAAGAACCCTTCGATCTTCCTGCTTCAGTCCTTGTAGGTGAACCGTTCCGCTCACCTCCCGAAGCAGATTCGGTTCCGCCTGGATCTTTAATTCCTCGATATTCCAGATCTTCGCGGAGGAGGAGAACACCGTAAAAGAGCGTAAGCGGAGCTGGCGAACGGAAAGATTCTGCAATAAAGTTGACTTTTGGAGTTGGTTAAACAGCTTTTCAGGAGAAAAGGGGGCGACCGGCTTCGGAGTTGTTTTGGAAATTTCCAGAGTCGATCCGTCAAAATCGATATGCGAAAAGATCAGCTTTCCTCGAAGCAGCGAAAAAGGGCTGATAGCCAGTCGAAATTTTTCTGCCGAGAGACGGAACCGATCTTGGGGTCCTTTAAGGTTCAGCTGGTCAATGCGGATTTCCCCCGTGAAGAGGATCAGTCGGCTATTCTGAAAGGTGACATCGACGCCCAAACGATCCGCTGCCGTTCGGATCAGAAACCGATGCAGGGCGGTTGATTGAAAAACAAAATAGGGGAGACCCAGAAAAATCAACAAAATGATCAGGGCCCTCACCGTTGAAGCCCCTCCTGTAATTGACCCAACAGCCCGCCAAAGCTTCCATTGGACATCACGCAAATGATGTCTCCGGAGGTTGCGTTCTGAAGGAGATGGTCACAAATTTCGTCCACATTCTGACAGGCACGGGCCCTCTTCCCCATGGCATTCAGGGTGGAGACGATTTTTTCCGGATGGAGACGCTCCCCCTCGGAGATTTTTTCTGGTTGATAAACCGGCCCCAACAGGATTTCGTCTGCCGGGGCAAATGCCTCGGGGAATTCCTCCTGAAAAACCTTGCGTCGTGTTGTATT
>CAYYFU010000102.1:2264-5979 GCA_964471095.1 uncultured Pseudomonadota bacterium | reverse complement strand
CGCGTCGCCCCCTCCACGGGCAAAGCCCGATGGAGCCTCCCCCTCAACGGCGCTTCGCGCCTGGTAACACACTACTCCCCCCCCAATGCTTCACCTGACTCCTTTTGCAACGCCTTTTTTGCCAACCTGTTCTCCGGCAGGAAAAAAAGCGGGTTCCTCGGCTTGGAACCGACCCGCACCTCAAAATGCACGTGAGGACCGGTCGATCGACCGGTACTCCCCACCTTGGCGATCACCTGACCCCGCTGGATCTGCGCCCCCCGCTTGACCAGGTTGACCGAGTTGTGGGCGTACACCGTAAAGAAATCCCCCGGATGTTTCAAGAGGATCAAATTCCCATACCCCCGGAGCCGTTTGGAGTAAACCACCTCACCCTTCGCCGCCGCATAAATCGGGGCCCCTCGGGGGGCCCGGATATCCAGACCATCATGGCGGCGTCCCCGCCGGACACCGTAAAGGGAAGAAATCTCTCCCTCCACCGGCCAGCTAAATCGCTTGTGATCCGCCTCCACGCGCGGCATCAGCGACATCGCGGTCACCTTTTTCCCGGCCGTTGACGGTTCCCGCCGGGCCCACCGGTGACTCCGGGGACGAAAGGAGATTTTTCCCGGCCGCGCCCGGGGAATAAACACCGACCGGCCGGCCTTCAATGAATTGGGATCCTCAATGTTATTCAGTTCGGCCAGGTCCTGGACCGGGACATCATACTGGCCGGCCAGGGAATAGAGGGTCTCACCCGGCTGGATCCGGTGATAGAGACCGCGCGCCGTATAGATGTTGGCGCAACCGAAGGCGGTCCAGAGAATTCCGATAACAATGAAACTAGCTCTCTTGCCCTTCATCGCTCCATCCATACTGCCCGATCAATTTGACAAAACGACACCCGGTCACCGCTTCTTCTTCAAAACGCCTTTTCCGGCGGGTCACCCGGATCAGCTCCTGGCTCTCTTCCCCGCCGATCGGGATCACCAGCCGTCCCCCTTCTCCCAACTGCTCCCGATAGGGAGCCGGCACTTCCCGAGCCGCCGCCGTCACGCAGATCGCATCAAAGGGGGCCGCTTCCGCCCATCCCAAACTCCCATCCCCGATTCTCAAATCAAAATTGAAATAACCCAACCGGTAGAGGGTCTTCCGGGCACGATTCGAGAGCTCTCTCAACCGCTCGATCGAATAAACATGCTTGGCCAATTCACAGAGGACGGCGGTTTGATAACCGCACCCGGTCCCGATTTCCAAAACCTTTTCCGGACCGGTCAAACGGAGCGCCTCGGTCATCAGCGCCACCATGTACGGCTGTGAAATCGTCTGCTTGAACCCGATATTGAGCGGACGATCTTCATACGCCTGCAGGGCAATGCCCGGATCAATAAATTCCTGCCGAGGCACCCTCCCCATCACCTCAATCACGCGTGAATCCTGAATCCCCCGCCCCACCAACTGCCCTTCCACCATCCGTTTCCGCGCCACCGTGTAGTCCATCCGGGCGGTATTGAACACCGAAACCGCCTCTTTTCCAAGCGGTTTTTGACCTCTTGCCTTTTTGTCGGACTCATGTCACCCACGGGGAGATGTCTGTCATCGTCGTGGCAAAAAATCTGGTCAAAAAATTTGGTTCGGCGACCGCGGTCGACCGGACCACTTTTGAGGTTCAGCGGGGGGAATGTTTTGGTTTTTTGGGACCGAATGGGGCGGGAAAAACAACCACGATGCGGATGCTCTTCGGCTTCTCGGCCCCCACGGAGGGAGAACTGACCGTGTTTGGTCTGCCGGTCACCGGCCCTTTGCGAGAGATCAAACGGCGCCTGGGGGTCGTTCCGCAGGAGAACTCGCTCGATCCCGAACTGACCGTGTTTCAAAATCTGACTATCTACGCCCGTTATTTTGACCTGCCGATCCAGGAGGCCCGCCTGCGAGCGGATGAGCTTCTGCAATTTTTTCATCTCTCCGAGAAAAAGGGGGAAGAGATCGACCGGCTCTCCGGAGGGATGAAACGCCGCCTGCTGATCGCCCGGGCGTTGATGAACCGGCCGGAACTGTTGATTCTGGATGAACCGACGACCGGTCTGGATCCCCAGTCGCGCCACATGATGTGGGAGCGTCTCCGTCAGTTGAAAACCAGCGGCGTCACCTCAATCCTGACCACGCATTATATGGAAGAGGCGGCGCAACTGTGCGACCGGCTCGTGATCATGGATGAAGGCAGGATCATTGAAGCAGGTCGGCCCGAGGTCTTGATCCAAAAACACCAGGTCACCAGCCTCGAAGAGGTTTTTTTGAAATTGACCGGCCGACATTTGAGGGACTGATGAGGGACTGACGATGTTCTTGCGCTTTAACCGTTTTGCGCGAAAGGTCTGGTACCGGGATTGCCTCGTCTGGAGCCGCTACTGGTGGACGAGCCTGATCGGGTCTACGGCCGAGCCGGTGCTCTATTTTCTCGCGATCGGCTACGGCCTCGGTTCTTTTATTGAGTCGATCGACGGGATGCCTTACCTGCAGTTCCTCGCCCCGGCACTGATCTGTTCGACCCTGATGCACAGCGCCTCGTTTGAAACAACCTATAGTTCCTTCACCCGGATGGAACGGCAAAAAACCTTTCACTCGATCGCCGCCACCCCGGTCAGCCTCGCGGAGGTCGTCTCCGGGGAAATCCTCTGGGGGGCGACCAAATGCCTGCTGCCGGCCGGGATCATGTTTTTGGCGGTTGCGATCCTGGGACTGATCGAATCCTGGCAGGCGTTGTGGTTGATCCCGGTCTTGGGCGTTGAAGCGATCCTTTTTTCCTCCCTCGGATTGTTGATGACCTCGTACGCCAAGGACTATGACTTTTTTACCTATTACTTCACCCTGTTTCTCGAACCGATGTTCCTCTTTTCCGGAACCTTCTTTCCCCTCTCCCGTCTGCCGGAATGGGTCCAGGCCGTGGCCCACCTCCTCCCGTTGACCCCGCCGGTCACCACGGCCCGGGCGCTGTTTCGGGGATCGGTTGCCGAAATCCCCTGGCTTTCTTTAGCCTGGCTCTTGCTGTTGGCCGTTTTTATCTCGAGCTGGGCGGTCCGCCGGATGGTCAAAAGATTGGCGATCTAACCGATCTTTTTTCTTGACAACTGTGCCAGATCATTTACAGCGGAGTTACAAGGGGTGGACCATGCAAATTTCCGATTTTGTTCAATCGCTGTTTCGCTGGATTCATGTGGTGGCCGGAATCGTCTGGATCGGCCACCTCTACTTCTTCAATTGGGTGAACGGACCGTTCGCCGCGACGCTCGACGTCGAGACCAAAAAGAAGGTGGTGCCGCAACTGATGCCGCGCGCCCTCTTCTGGTTTCGCTGGGGCGCCGCCTGGACCTGGGTCTCCGGCCTCCTGCTCCTGCTCTTGGTCTTCTATCATGGCGGCGCCCTCTTTGAGGATTCCGGTAGGGGGTGGAACGGGATTGCCTTCGTCATGGTAGCAGTTACCCTGCTGGCGCCGTTGGTCTATGAGGGGTTGCTCAAATCGCCGCTCGCCAAAAATCCGAGACTGCTGGCCGGTTCGGCCCTCGTGCTGATCGCCGCCGCACTCTTCCTGATGCAGGGATGGGCCGGGTTCGGATACCGGGGTTCCCTCATCCATCTCGGGACCGCCTTCGGGACGATCATGGCGTTCAACGTCTGGTTCCGGATTTGGCCGTGGCAACGAAAGATCGTCACCGCCGTGAAGGAAGGCCAGGCGCCC
>CAYYFU010000102.1:0-2254 GCA_964471095.1 uncultured Pseudomonadota bacterium | reverse complement strand
CGTGGCACAGGCGGGCCTCCGGTCGCGTCAAAACACCTATCTCTCGGTCCCGCTCGTCTGGACGATGCTGAATGCCCACACCACCTGGGCCTCAGTCTCCCCCTGGATCTTTCTGGGACTGGTCGCCGTCTCCTGGATCGGCTTCCAGCATCTTTATAAGAAGGCGGCCAAGGTGCCGGGGTTTTAGGGGGGCTTGTCAGGGGCTGTTCGACTGCGTTAAGGCTCCTTCATGTCTTTTTTTGGCCCCTGGATCGTCGTTTTTGCCTACCTGATCCCGATGATCGGTACGCTGGTCGCGATCTGGCGGCGGGCCGGTCAAATTTGGCGAATTGGGGACACCCTGAGGGCGTTCCTTCCTGACGACCGGATCTACCGAAAGATCCGAGGGTGGGATCAGCGTTTTGTCGCCTGGAAGAAACGTTACCCGCTCGTCGAACAGGCGAGCATCCAGCAGCTGAACCTTCTCTGCGGAAAACTGGAATACGCGATCGGCCATACCCGTGACTATACGATCGGGCTCTGGATGATGGGGGGATTTGTTTTTGACCTGACCCTGATGGTTTTCGGCGACCCGGTGATCCGGGCGGAACGTTTTTTAAAACTCTTCTACCACGGCCTCTTTGCGCTCTTGACCCTCTGGACCTATCGACGACATGTCGCCGCCGGCCTGCAAATGACTGAGTTCATGCGGGTCAACCCGCAGGTCCACCCCCAGGAATTTTTTGATCACTACTACCGCCGGCTGGGACCGATGACGATCCCGATCCCGGAGCGGGCCACCCGCACTGTGGATCCAACCAACGTCTCCTACCGGACCGGAAGGCAACCCCGACAGACCGCCTGGATCTGGATCCATGGGGCCTACGACACCGCCCTGTTTGCCCGGTCCGCCTACCGCGCCTTGGTGACCCTGGGACCGGTTTATGGCCGCGAGGTGTTTGACGTGATGGCCTCGCTCTGGGGCTCCCGGATGTTGCAGCTGTTCAAGACCGAACTGCGGGTCAAAGGGATCGAAAAGTTTGCCGCACTTTCGGGAAAAATCATCCTCGTCTTCAACCACAAGACTTATCTCGATTTTGTGTTCGGCTTTTTTTCGCTTTCTTGCGCCCGGCGGGCCGATGGTCGAACGATCCGTCCGCGCTTTCTGGCCGCCAAAGACCACCTGTATGACAACACGGTCGTCTATAGCGGATTCGGGATCGGGCGTCTGATTGAGGCGGTCGATATGATCTTCGTCGACCGCAAGGGAAAGGGGAAACAGGCGATCCAGGAGGCCTGCCAACGGATTGCGGAAAAAGAAATCGAGATTGCGATGTACCCACAAGGGACCCGTGCCTTGGCGAATTATGGTCCAAACGGCGAACGACGGGATGCCGGCTATTACACGACCGGGAATGCCGAAAAATTAAGGACCGAACTGGGGCATCTTAAAAAGGGGGCCGCCCACCTGGCCCTTGAGACCTCCCAAATTATCAAAGGGCGCGGTGAGCCGGTCCATCTGGTCTGCATTGGGACCCGCGGGATTGCGACGATCCAGCCCAAAGGTTCCTACAAGATCCAAACCGAGGGGGTCATTGATTGTGAGATCGGCGAGGTTCTCACCCTCGATCCGGCCATCCCCTTGCCCTCCGTCGAGGAGCTGCAGGATAAAATCGACCGAGGATTGGTCCGTGCACTCCATTTGCACGATTTTTTAAAAAAACGTTTTTTGGAGGAACTGAAGGAGGCGCACTGGACGGAACCGAACCGCCTGATGAAGATAAACGGGGTGTTGGCCCAGGCGGATCGGGACGGGAACCGGATCCCGTTCAAGATCCTGGATCGGGTCTATGCCCTGCCCCCTGCGGGGCAGGCGCCTTTCTCCGTGAGTTAGCCGGTCAACTGGGGGGAGGAGATCTTTTGGATCTCCTGCATCGAGTCACCGAAGAGATGTGCCGACGTCGCGGCAAAGAAATGAAACGGGTCGTCTTGGAAGAGAGGGCCCGAGCGGCATGAGCCTGATCACCTCACCACTGCTGGCCTCTTTGGGCGGCATCCTGCATGGTTTCGGGACGCGTCATTCCGTCTCGCCCGACCTGAAGATCGTCACCGTCAAGCAGGTCCATGGGACCTATCTCTATTTCATTGAGGAAGAGCGCCGGATTGAGAAGCCGGGATACGATATTCTGATGACCGGACAGCGGAAAACGCCGATCGGGGTCAGGACGGCCGACTGTTTGCCGATCCTGTTTGTCGAACCGGAGAAAGAAATTGT
>CAYYFU010000101.1:0-5981 GCA_964471095.1 uncultured Pseudomonadota bacterium | reverse complement strand
CGATGGCGATCATCCGCAAGGTCTACCACCTTGAGGAGTACCTGAAGGAGATTCATTTCAACTATCTCGGCATCCTCCTTCTCGTGATGGCGTGCCTCTGGCTCTACTTCACCTTCTGCGAGTACCTGACGGTCTTTTACGGGAACGAGCCGCTCGAGATGCAGATCTTCTACTCGAAGGTGACCGGCCCGTATGCCGTCTATTTCTGGACGATGGTCATCTGCTGTTTTGTGATCCCGTTCATCATCCTGGCCAACCACCGGACCCGCACCGTGACCGGGACGGTGATTGCCTGGAGCGGTTTACGATCGTCGTCCCATCGCTGGTGAACCCGCGCCTCCCTTACGCCCGCGGGACCTATCTGCCGACGCTTGTCGAGTTGTTGATCACGGCCGGCTGTTTCGCCGCCTTTATCCTGTTGTACATGACCTTCACCAAGATCTTTCCGATTGTCTCGATCTGGGAGATCGAGGAGGGACGGGAGTCGTCGCTCCAGGAAGTGCATGAGAGGGTCAAAGGCTATCTCCCGGGGATGGAAAAAGAATGAGGTCAATTTTACTGACAATGGTGATGTTCATCCTGCCGGCGTTGGGTTTGGCCGAACAGAATTTTCCCGAAAATCCGGTGCAGGGGGCGCGGCTCTTTTCCGAAAAGGGATGCTTCCGATGCCATTCGATCATGGGGCAGGGAGGACGGGTTGGGCACGACCTGGGAAAGATCCAGCTCAAGGGCTCTCGCTTGAACGTCGCCTCCGCCCTTTTAAACAACGCCCGGACAATGGGCGAAAAAATGCAGGAGATGAAAATCGTCCGGCCTCACCTGAGCGGCGAGGAGGTGGAGCGCCTGCTCGCTTACCTCTACTACGTGAACTACTTTGACGACCCGGGGGATGCCGCCCGCGGCAAGGCGCTTTTTCAAACCCAAGGCTGTGCCCGTTGCCACGCGACCGGATCGCGGGGCGCCCCGCCGCTCGCCTCCTTCCCGCGCAACATCTCCCCCATCTACCTGGCCACCACCCTTTGGAATCATGGGCCCAAGATGCGCTCCGAGATGTCGCGGTTGGGGATCCCGTGGCCTAAATTTGAGGGAAAAGAGCTGATGGATCTTGTCACCCACATGAAGGAGGTGGCGGTGGGGAAGACGACGATTGCCCAAAACCCTCCGGGCAATCCGAACGAGGGGAGAAAGGTGTTTCGTGACAAGGGGTGTCCCCAATGCCATGGGGGGAGCGGAGAAAAGCCGCCGAATCTGGCCGATCCTTCGCGCGGCCTTCAGGAGAATCTGACGCAGACCGTGTCGCGTCTTTGGAACCACGCCCCGCAGATGTTCGCAAGGGCCGGGGAGATCCATCTCAAGACGCCGGTCTTCACCGAGAAGGAGATGGCCGATCTGGTGAGTTACATCTACTTCCTCAACTATTTTGATTCCACCCCGGATCTTGCGGCCGGCCGCCGCCTGTTTGCCGAAAAGCAATGCGTCTCCTGCCACTCCCTGGGGGGAGGCGTGCAAGCTAACCAGGCGCGAAGCGCCGTTGAGGGGGAGGCTCGATCCGGCTTTGCCGGTCGAGGGGGCGACGCAAGCCCCCAACAAGATACAGGGCCGGATCTGATCGCCACGCGCAAGGCGATCTCACCGATCGAGATGGTCGCCGCGATCTGGAACCATGTCCCGCTGATGCAGTCGGTGATGCAGGAAAAAAAGATCCCCTGGCCGCACTTCGAGAAGGGGGAGCTGAACGACCTGCTGGGCTACATCCAATCGGTCAGAAAATAATCAGGTTGCAACCTCCCGGACTATTGCCGGGTGGGTCGGTTGTCGGAGTCTCTCCCGAAGAGGAATCGCCCGACGATGAAGGGGGTTGAGACGAATCCCCCGATGATGAGGGGGGCGGCGGAGGGGACGGAGGTGGCGCCACCGTCAGGGAAAATTGACGCGAGACGAGGTCGTATCCGTCGTAGGCATTGACCTTGAACCAATGGTCACCGGCCAGACTGCCGGATGTTTCGAGGGTGAAGGTGCAGATCTGGTCGTATCCGTCCGCCCGGCGGCACGATTTCACGAAGCCGATATCACCCGTCGTGTTCAGGTCAACGTTGTTGCTGTCGGGATCGTTGGCATAGGCGGTGACAACAAGCCGATCGCCGGCATTGAGCCGGACCATCGCAGGGCAGGAGACGCCGAGGATGGCGGGGGCATCGCACCGGACGTCATTGAGGATCGGCGGGGCGTTTTGAAGGATGAAATCAGCGGCGGCGCCGGTCAACGACAGATTGAGCTGTTCGAGCTCGTCTCCATAACAGTAGTAACGGTTGTTCTGACCCGGGTTGCATTGCTGGTACCCCAGAAAATTCGTATTACAGAGAAAGCATTCGTAGCTATCCCAGCATTGAGAGCAGTCGATGCAATTATACCAGAGCTTGGAGACGAACGGGAACTCCCGGTTTCGCGGAAAGGTGTCGGGGAAGGTGTAGTCAAACACCACCTCCCGTTCCTGCCCCTGGCTGAAGCTGACCCGCTGGGGGGGTAGGTCATAGTTGCAGCCCAGCGTCTCCTCGCTCATGACGGTGCCGCCGATCCAGATCTCGTTAGACAACGCCTGGACGACATTCTGGTCTTTGACCCGCTCCCGGAAGGTGAGCCGATTGCCCGACTGACTGACGTCGATCTGTTCAATAAAGGGAAACGGATGGGTGAGGAGTTGAAGACCCTCACCCAGTGTTTCCACGCACCCACTGATCTTGCCGTTCAGCAGTCCGCACTCCCCGTAGAATCCATTGGAAATCAGCTGCGGATCTAACAGGAGGTCGATCGCGTCGGTCAGGGTATTCCAGATGCCGGAAGCGGCAGCGAGTCCGCACTCCGCGTACGCCTCCGCCGAAGTCAACCAGAAGGGATCTGTTAGCTCACAGGCAAATTCCTCCGGATCGACACCGATCACCCCCCAGGCAAGGTCGCCGACCGTCCCGACGATATCCTTGCCGATTTTGACAACCCCGAGGACGATCATGTGGGGGAGGCTGTAGACGCCGTAATAGGTTGGGGCGAGGACGGCAAATCGGCTCGGATCCCCCTCGCTCTCGGTGCCGGCATAGTAGAGGGCAAAAAGACCGGCAATCCCTGCGTCCAGTTTTGCCAGGGCACCCGTGGAGATCCATCGATCGGTCCGAGTGATCAGTTTATTGGCATTGGCGACCGCCAGTTGCGACTGGGGGTTCGCCAGATAGACGACATCGTCGATCCCGTCCGCATTCTGGATGAACAAGACCGTCTCTTGGCCGACGAGGGCGTTCTTGAGGATCTCGTGATCGAGAAGGACCTTGTACTGCCACGGCTCCAGCATGACGTAGCTAAAAAGGGTTGAGGCGCTTTCGGCGGCCCACCAGGCAATCCCCCCCAAAAAGGTCCTGGAGGCCTCGGTTTCGGAAAGGTCTGTGTAAAAGAGCTGGTTGACCATCCCCTGGTTTTTTAGTTCGGCTACGACCGGCAGGAACAGCGACCAGGGGAGCAGGACCGTCTTCCCCTCAAGCTGACCGTAATCAAAAGGCTGTGCGGTGTCGGTACACTGTCCATTCTGACAGACCTGGCCGGAGGCACAACTGTTGCCATAGGAACCGCAATGGGTGACCGTGTCGCACACACCCCCCTCATCAGTTGCCCCATCACAATCGTTGTCGTTGCCGTCGCAGATCTCGCTGACCGGCCCGACGCTCCCCTGACAATCCCCCCAGAGGCCTCCGGAGCAGGTCTGCAAGCCTTGGGCACACTCCCCGATGCCGGTTCCGCACGCCTGGGTCGTCCCATCCAGACAACCGCAGCCCTCATCCGTGGTCCCATCGCAGTCATTGTCCTTGCTGTCGCAATTTTCAGCGTGACCCGGATAGATCGCTGCATCATTGTCGTTGCAATCGTTACAACCGAGGACGGTATCCCCGTCGGCATCCAGATCCGGGGTGTCACAACCGCAGACCCCGACAGACGCCGATTTTACGGCGCTAAAGGGACAGGCGTCCGAGGTGTCGGGTGTCCCATCGGCGTCCTCGTCATGGTTGCAGGGGTCGCCGATCGGGTCCTGCAGTGAGCCGTTCGGGCAGTCGTTGTGGTTGCAAGGGTCTCCGCTGCCGTCCTTGGCCGAAAAATCGGCGCAGTCATTATGGTTGCAGGGGTCCCCGACGCTGTCCCTCGGACTCCCGTCCGGGCAGAGGTTGGAGTCGTAATAGGTCTTGAAGGTGAAATCTTTAGAAACCGTGCCGTAGTTGGTGAACGATTCGCCCACCGAATAGGCATCTGATGTCGACCGGAGCCACCCGAGCGTCACCCTCCGGCAGGTCGAGTCATAACAAAGGGAAGACCCGGTGTACCAAATCTTGATCCAATACTTAGCGCCGGGGGTCAGGGTCGTCGAGATATTGAAAGAATTCCAATACCCCTGTTGCTTGACCGCATACTCGCTATAAAGGCCGCAGATCGGGATATTGGTGAGGCTGGCGAGCTGACTCCCATAATTATCCTCGATGAAGAGATCGAATCTCTCATCGGACCAGGTGCAGGGGGGTCGAAGGGGATCGTCTGCGGTATCTCCCGGAGGGTCATTGGCGTAGTTGGCGTAGATCCGGAGGTCCACCCGTTTCAGATTCGCCTGTTGCGGGACGAACGACTGCTTGGCCAGTTTTTGAGATATCCCGTTGGTCTGATTGGAGTAGGCAAACCGGTACTCCTCCCCCCCGGAGGTCTGTTGCTGATCCACCAGATCCGCGGCCCCGGCGAACGGAGAGAGAAAAGTAACTATAAGGAATAATAAGACTTTTTCCATAACGGGATTTATCTGTTTGCCCGATCCCCTTGTGTGATGATAGGGACAGGCCAAGGCCGGATGTAAACGAACCCCCCTATGGAAAACGAGGCCTCGATTCAAGAGGGAGAGTTCCTTCGACGGATGACCCATCTCGTCCGCGCCGTCGGGATCGGGTCAAGATTTTGGGAAGATTTGACGCAGGAGACATGGCTTCGATGCCGGGAATATGCCGGACGATGCGGCAGACCGGTGCATCTTCTCTCGGATCAGGAAATACGGTACCGCTGCCTTGAGGCGCGGCGAAAGGTCTTGCCGGATCGGCGGGAGGTTATCGGATTTTTGGAGGGGGCGGAGGAACCGCTCCTGCCGAACGACTCCCCAAAGATCTCCCTGTTGGAAGAGCTCTTGTCGTTTCATCCCGCGCTTCGGCTGACCCCTTTGCAAAGAAAATTGTGGTCGGTTTATCGTGAGGACCCCGACGGAAGGTGGAAGGCAGACCTCGCCAAAAATCTGGGGTGCAGCCGTCAAAATATTGCCAACATCACCGGCACGATAAGAAAGAAAATAGCGGATGCAGCGGAACTGGTCCACCTGCTGGAAGGGGATCTCCTTCCCTTTTTCGAAAAGAGCAATACCGGCTGGGCCCCCCCACCGGTGCGCCATCTCCTCTGGAGCGTCCTTCGGCCCAAATCGGGAGATCCGGTTTCTCCTCTGCTGGCAAGCCGCTTTGCCGCGATCGAGGCCCCGATGGTAGAACTGGCGGTCCGGGTGATCGAGACGGAGAACCGGAATGTCCGGCTTGGCGCCCCGCTCGATTCGAAAAAATTCACGCTCGCCTATAATCTCCTGATCTCCGCGATCCATATCCGCCCCGACGGGGTGTTCGCGAGACACTGTCTTGACGAACTGACAGCGAAGATCCCGGCGCGGTCGTGGGTATTGTATCGGATGGTTCGGAGGGTCGGCCACCTGGTCAGCGACCGGCTGCGCGAGGCGCATCAGGAGTGGCTCAAGGAGCGGATCCGGCGAAGGGATCAAGAGGGGTTGCATTTCGCCGCCTACGGGATCGCCTACTACGCTGGCACACCGCTGGAAGAGGCCGGCCGATTTCTGGAGGGAGACGGGAAGACCGGTCTGAGGGCCGTCTGTTACGAACCGGTGTTACAGCGGCTCTACGACAACATCCAGA
>CAYYFU010000100.1:0-6120 GCA_964471095.1 uncultured Pseudomonadota bacterium | reverse complement strand
ATCGGTATAGATGACACAGGCGGGCCCCATCGGTTCAAACTCCTGGGCGAGCGCCAACGCCTCCTTGTCGGAGGTCTCCTTCCAGCCGCGATAAGAGATCTTCCCCTCCCGGGCATCAATCGCCAGGCCAATCCGATCCGGGTATTTGGCGCACAACACCTGCAACAGATCCGGGTCTTCCAGTGCCGCGCTTCCGATCACCACCCGGCCGGCCCCATCATGAGAAAAATCTCGGCGGTTTCTTCATTTCGGAGCCCGCCGCCGATCTGGACCGGGATGTTAAAAGTGGTCATGATCGCCTCAATCGGTTTCAGGTTGACCGGTTTCCCGGCCAAGGCGCCGTCGAGGTCGACAACATGGAGCCAGGTCGCCCCCTGTTCAGCCCAATTTTTCGCCGCCTCGACCGGATTTTCGAAATAGACCTTTGCCTCCTCAAATTTTCCCTGCTGCAGTCGGACACATTTCCCTTGATAGATATCGATGGCGGGGTACAGGATCACGATTGTTTTTTTAAGTGGTTTTGGGCAGTCTGTCTAGACGTCATTTGCCACGGTAGCTCAGTGGTAGAGCAGCGGTTTCGTAAACCGCAGGTCGGGGGTTCGATCCCCCCCCGTGGCTTCTTAAGAGGCCTTTTTGGATTTCTTGGTGGCCGGTTGGTCGTTGACAAAGACGACCTTGCCGGCGGCGATCTCACGAAGTGAGGTAACGACCTCTCGGTTCTTGCAGCGGATCAACGGGAAAACTCCCTTGAACAGCTCCCGCGCCCGTTTGGAGGCGACATGCACCAGGGCGAAACGGTTTTCCACCCTTTCCAGACAATCTTCCACGGTGATTCGTGCCATAAGAAGAGGGGATTTTTACGGGCTTTTCCCCCAGATGTCAAGATCGCTTTAAGCCCTTAAATTTCTTGCTGAAAATCAAAAGTCGTGGTATCTTTTAATGAATCCGAAGGGGTTTCCAAAACCCTGGAGACGGGGGGCAGGGATGGTTTTAGTCCTAAAGCGGTATAGTTGGTCGCTCCATTTTATCACCATAGCCCTCTGCAGTTACCTGCTGGCCCAGTCCATTTCGACGTTGATTGCAGCCCGGTTGGGCTCTTCGTCCCCACCGGTCGAAACCGCGGCCGCAAAGGAAAAAGAGGTGTTGCCGGAAGAAGAATCGTCAATCGATGATTACGCGGTTATTGCGGAGCGGAATATTTTTAATTCAGCCGCCAGTGGCCAAGTGGCCCTCTCCGGCGGTGAGGTCTCTCCCGAGCAGGTCGGGGAACTCGGTCCGGCGGTCAAGAGCTCGCTCGATGTCAAGCTGTTGAGCGCCCTGGTGGTGGGGGAGGGGACGGATCGGCGCTCGTCAGCCACGATCTCCGGGGGCAAGCAAAAAGGGGCCGATGTTTATTTTGTCGGCGATGAAAAGTCGTTCGCGGAAAATGTCCGCCTGACCAAGGTCATCAAGGATCGGATTGAATTTTTGAATGGAAACCGGCTTGAATATGTGGAGTTGGAGGATTTTGCCAAACAGAAATCGATCTTCGCCAAGGCGGAGGAGGTTCACGGAACCGGCGCGAACCTGGGTAAGGGGGGAACGGAAGAGACGGCGACCGGGGTTGCTGCGGAGGAGAATAAAATCATTGTGGAACAAAAGGCGATTGATGATGCCTTGGCCAACCTGGATCGTTTTTATACGGAGATTCGGATTGTTCCGAACTTCAAAGAGGGCAGGGTTGCCGGGATGAAGGTGCTTTCGGTCAAGCCCGGGAGTGTGGTCGGCAAGCTCGGGATTCGTCGGGGGGATATTCTGGAGCGGATCAACGGTCAGGAGCTGGATGTGAAGCGGGGGATGGAACTGTTTAATGAACTGAAGGATCAGAAGTCGTTTTCGATTGACGTGGTGAGGGGGGGGCAGAATAAGACACTCGAATATGAAATTCGGTAGGCGCCTCGTCGCCTGGTTGGTTCTGCTGGCCTTTGGATTCAGTGAACCTTGGGGAATGAGTTTGGCCTTTGCGGCGGAGGCGACGCCGATTCCGCCGGTGGTTGTCCCGCCGGCCGGGATGACCTCCGCTCCGCCGGAGACGACTCCGCCCCCGGCCGTTACCCTCCCCCCTGCCGTGACGTTGCCTTCCACCCCCGAGCCGCCCGCGACCGTTCCCCCCGTCGGGACGGCACCGTCCCCGGAGACGGCGGTTACAGGCGTCCCGTCCGTTTCTCAACCGATCGGTCCGGCCCCGGAAACCGAGACTGCCAAGCTGATTGATGACGAGGGGATGTACCTCAACATGGCCGACGCCGACCTCCGGGATGTGGTGAAACAGATCAGTCGCGCCCTGGGGAAAAATTTTATTCTAGACGACAAGTCGTGCAAGGGGAAGGTGACGATCATCAGTGAACGGAAGATGACCAAGGACGAGATCTGGGAGGCGTTTCTCTCGGCCCTGGAGGCAAACCAATGCACGATCCGCCAGGGGCCGGCCGGGCTGATCCGGTTGATCCCGACCCGGGAGGCGATTAGCAACCCGATCGAGCTTTACACCACCGATACCCCGTATTCGGATCGTTTTATCACCCGGCTGATTACCCTTCAGAACATCAGTGCGACTGATATGTCGAATGTGATCAAGACGCTGGTTTCCAAAGAGGGGAACCTCTTTGCGTATCCCGTCACCAACACGCTCATCATCACCGACACCGGAACCAACATCGACCGCCTGATGCGGTTGATCCGCGAGCTGGACAAAGAGGGACCGCAGGAGGTTTTGGAGATCATCCCGCTCGTTTATGCCGACGCCAAGGATATCGCCGCCAAGATTACCCAGATCTTTGAGGAGGAGACCAAGGAGGATAAGGCACGGCCCGTCCCCCGCCGCGGCAAGGCGGCAGAAACCGAGGCGGAAGAAATCCCGCGGATCCGCAAGGTGATCCCGGATGAGCGGACCAATGCGATCCTGATTCTGGCCTCAAAACGGGCGATCCAGGATGTGCGCAGCTTGATCAAGCGGTTGGATACCCCGCTGGCCGGTGCGACCGGCGAGATTCATGTCCATTACCTGAAGCATGCGAGTGCCAAAGATATTGCGTCGGTCCTGGCCTCGCTCTCGGGGGCGATTCAACAGGCGAAGGGGGGAAAGGAGACCTCCAAGACAGCAGAAGCCCAAAAGGAGGCGATGAAATCCCTGCCGATTGTCGGTGTGGAGGCGCTCGGCAAATGGACGGTGACGGCGGACGAATCGACCAACGCCCTGGTCATCACGGCGAGTGCCAAGGATTACGAAATCCTCGTGGATCGGGTGATTTCCCGACTCGATATCCCGCGACGGCAGGTTTATGTCGAGGCGGTGATCGTCGAGCTTTCAGTTTCCCAGGATCAGCAGGTGGGATTCGGTGCGTTGGGGGGGAAGGTCTTCAATGTCGGCGGAAATCAGATCGGGGCGTTTGGGAGCACCTTTGGTTTCCTCGATATCAATCGGCTCCTCGGTGGGAGTCTCGGTGGGGGCCCGGTCAATGAAACGATAACCATCAACACCCCGGGCAGTGTCGGTTCGTCGAACACCACCCAATTGACCGTTCCGACCTTTTTTACCGCGCTGCAATTGGCGCAGGGGAATACCGATGTCAATATCCTCTCCACCCCCAACATCCTGACCTTGGATAATCAGGAGGCGGAGATCAAAGTCGGCCAGAAAGTTCCGTTCCCCTCAGCGTCGGCGACCACGATCGGCGGGAGCCTGCAGACGACCTTTACCCGTGAAGATGTGGCGTTGTCGCTCAAGATCAAACCGCAGATTTCGGAGTCCGATACCGTCCGGCTGGAGGTGAGTCAGGAGGATCGCGAGGTCCTGCCGCAACAAGAGCAACCGTCGGTCTCGGCCCAGGCGGGCCCCTCCACGACGGAACGTTCCATCAAGACGGCGATTGTCGCCAACAGTGGCCAAACGATTGTGTTGGGAGGCCTGATCAAGGATAAATACACCACGGTCGTGAACAAGGTGCCGCTGCTGGGGGATATCCCCCTGCTGGGCTGGCTGTTCAAGACCCGAAGACGGCAAAAACAAAAGGTCAATCTGGTGGTCTTTCTGACCCCCCATATCATCCGTGAGCCGCGCGATTTTCTGGCAATCCTGCAACGGAAGATCAACGAGAAAAACGCCTTTGTGGAGGAGAATTTTAGCAAGTCGCAACAGCGGCAGATTCGGGATTCACTCGCGGTTCACGCAAAACATCTGCAAGAATACCAGGAGCCGACCGAGCCGGAACTTCTCCCCAAGCTGGATGAAGAACTGGCACCCCCCTCAGAACGACGTACCCAACCGACCGAAGAGTCTCCCGAAAAACCGCCCACGCAACCGTCACAAGAGGAGATCGACTTAGCCCTGTAATTATGCTAGGTTTCCGCTGATGGAAGAGCGAAGTTTAGGGGCGATTCTTTTAGAAAACAGCTCCCTCACCCAACAACAGCTGGAGGAGGCGCTTAATTACCAGCGAGACAAGGGGGTCAAGCTGGGAGAGGCGTTGATCCAACTCAAATTCCTGCGGAATGAAGATATTCTCAAGGCGCTCTCCATTCAACTGGGAATCCCCTACATGAGCCGGCTGGAGCCGGAA
Organism: uncultured Pseudomonadota bacterium; assembly: GCA_964471095.1. Classification (GTDB taxonomy): domain Bacteria; phylum UBA10199; class UBA10199; order JACPAL01; family JACPAL01; genus CAYYFU01. The sequence goes on along the minus strand of CAYYFU010000100.1, from coordinate 1,522 downwards.
GAGATCCCGTTGGATCTCGTCTCACAAGTGCCGCTGAATTACGCCAAGAAGAACGAGGTGTTGCCGATTAAGCGGGAAGGGGGGACCATTGTGGTTGCGATGGCGGATCCCTTGAATCACTATGTTGTCGATGATTTAAGGGTCGTCTATGGGGCCCCGATCCGCCCCTGGATCGCCAGTTCGTTTGAAATTATCGGCGCGATCAACAATGTCTTCAACCGGATGTCCGATGTCGGCTCGGGGGCGGTCGGAGAGTTGGCGGAGGAAAATCTCGATATGATCGGTCAGGAACTGGAAGAGGTGCAGGATCTGTTGGAGTCCGCCGATGAGGCGCCGATCATCCGGTTGGTGAACTCCCTGGTGTTTCGGGCGGTCAAACAAAAGGCCTCCGATATCCATGTGGAGCCGTTTGAGAAAGACCTGGTGGTTCGTTTTCGGATTGACGGCACGCTCTATGACATCCTGCACCCCCCGAAAAAGGCGCAGGCGGCGGTCACCTCCCGTATCAAGGTCATGGCCAATCTGAATATTGCCGAAAAAAGACTCCCACAAGACGGCCGGATCCGTCTCCGGATTGCGGGGAAGGATATCGATATCCGTGTCTCGACCGTTCCGACCGCGTTGGGGGAATCGATTGTGCTCCGGCTGCTCGACCGAAGCAGTGTCGTCCTGGATCTGGAAAAATTGGGTCTCTCCGGGCCGATCTTCAAGCGGTTTACCGAACTGATCGAGATGAGCCACGGGATCGTGTTGGTGACCGGGCCGACCGGGAGCGGCAAGACGACCACCCTCTATGGGGCGTTGTCACGGATCAACACGCCGGATGTGAAGATCATCACCGTGGAGGACCCGGTCGAGTATCAGCTGGAGGGAGTGAATCAAATTCCGGTCAATCCGAAAATAGAGCTGACCTTTGCGGCCGGGCTTCGTTCGATCCTCCGTCAGGATCCGGATGTGATCCTGGTCGGGGAGATCCGGGATCGGGAGACCGCCGAGATTGCGATTCAGGCCGCCCTGACCGGTCACCTGGTTTTTTCCACCTTGCACACGAATGATTCTTCTTCTTCGATCACGCGTCTGCTCGATATGGGGGTCGAGCCGTTTCTGGTTTCTTCTTCGATCCTGGCGATCCTTGCCCAACGTCTGCTTCGCACCGTTTGCCGGGACTGTGCCCGAAAGTACAGCCCGACCGAGGCGGAACTGGTACGGGCCGGACTGACCCTCGAAGATTTGAGGGGGCGTCAATTGTACCGGGCGGTTGGCTGTCCCAACTGCATGTCGACCGGGTATTCCGGTCGGACGGCGATTCATGAACTGTTTGTGATGGATGAACAGACGCGGGCGCTGATCATGAAAAATCTGGATGCGACCTCACTGAAGCGGGCCGCGATGGAGGGGGGAATGACGACGCTGCGCGAGGATGGATTGCAGAAGGCGTTGAAGGGGCTGACCACGTTGGAAGAGGTGATGGTGGTCACTCAGGAGGATGTCCAACGTGCAAAAGTGGCCTAGCGACGGGTCC
>CAYYFU010000099.1:5010-6152 GCA_964471095.1 uncultured Pseudomonadota bacterium | reverse complement strand
GAGATGAATGACCCCCTGTTTGCCAAGGAGCTGGCGCAACTGGCAGAGGTCTATGTGACGGACGCCTTTGGGACCCTCCACCGCGCCCATGCCTCGACCGTGGGGATGGCGGCCCATTTCAAGGAAAAGGGGGTTGGTTACCTGATTCAAAAGGAGCTCGATATCCTCGGGCGCCTCCTTGCCAAACCGGAGCGGCCTTTTTATGCCCTGCTGGGGGGGGCGAAGGTCTCGGACAAGATCGGTGTGATTGAGAATCTCCTCTCTCGGATCGATGGCCTGTTTTTGGGAGGGGCGCTGGCCTATACCTTTTTGCGGGCGCAAGGGGAATCGGTCGGCCACTCGCGCGTCGAGGAGGATCGCCTCCCGGTTGCCGCCCGGATCCTGGAACGGGCACGGCAAAATCAGATCCCCGTCTATCTGCCGAAAGACCACAAGGTTGTGGAAAAAATGGGGGTCGATTCTTATAAGGTTTGTCAAAAGATCCCCGCCGGGGGTATGGGGGTGGATATCGGCCCCGAAACGGTTGCGCTGTACCGTTCCGCTCTGGAGAAGGCCAAAACCGTTTCTTGGAATGGTCCGATGGGGATTTTCGAGACCCCCGCGTTTGCCGAGGGGACTTATGAGCTCGCCCGGGCGATTGCCCGCCCGGGGGTGACCTCGGTGATCGGTGGAGGGGAGAGTGTGACCGCCTGTCGTGCCTCGGGCCTGGCCGACCGGATCACCCATCTCTCGACCGGTGGGGGGGCCTCGCTGGAGTATCTGGAGGGGAAGGAATTGCCCGGACTGAAGGCATTGGAGAGCTAGATGCCACAAACACTCATCGTCGCTAATTGGAAGATGCACGGGACCGTGGAGGAGACGATCAAGATGGTCACCGAACTCCACCGCAAGCTGGGGGAAGTGACCGCGGTCGAGATCGTGATTGCCCCACCCTTCACCGCACTTTATTCCGCCCAGATCCTGACCCAGGAGACCCCGTTCAAGCTCGCCGGTCAGAATATTCACTGGGAGATGGAAGGGGCCTACACCGGGGAGGTCTCTCCCCTGTTCCTCAAGGAAATCGGTTGCACCTATGTCATCATTGGGCACTCGGAACGGCGACGTTATTTTGGTGAGACCGATGAGGGGGTCAACCGGAAGCT
>CAYYFU010000099.1:3929-5000 GCA_964471095.1 uncultured Pseudomonadota bacterium | reverse complement strand
TTCAGGTGGCGGTTGCCTCGGAACTCGCACCGATCTTTTGTGTGGGTGAGACGGCCGAGGAACGAAAAGCAGGAAAGACCGAGGAGGTCCTCGAGAACCAGATTAAAAAGGGGTTTAAAGAGTTGGCGATGAACGACCTTCGAGAGATGGTCATTGCCTATGAACCGGTCTGGGCGATCGGGACCGGAGAGACCGCCACGGTGGAACAGATTGCCAAGGCCCATGCTTTTATCCGGAACTACCTGGCGAAACGTTATGATGCCCCGACCGCCAACGGGATTCGAATCTTGTACGGGGGAAGTGTGACCCCCGATAATTCCAAGACGATTTTGGGGATTAGAAATGTCGACGGGCTGTTGGTCGGTGGGGCAAGCTGGAACGCCGATAAATTTGCAAAAATTGTTCAATCCAAGGAGTAAGCGATGATTCTATTACTGACGATTTTTCATTTCATTTTCTGTTTCTTTCTGATCGGGGTGATCCTGTTGCAGGCGGGGAAGGGGGCCGACATCGGGGCGGCGTTCGGCGCGGGTGGTTCGCAGACGGTGTTTGGCCCTCGCGGGGCGGCGACGCTTCTCTCTAAAATTACCGCCGTCGTGGCGGTTCTGTTTCTGATGACGTCGGTCGTGCTGGCCCGCTATGCGAATCAGCGGAGTGAGTCGAGTGTCTTTGAGAAGGTGCCACTGGAGGTGCCGGCCGCCCCGATGCCAACCGAGCCGCCGTTGGCAACCCCCGACACCCAAAAGTAATACTTGTGTCGATTCGATGGGGGTTGTCAGGGGGAGAGCAGCTGCGTCCTGAGCGGAGCGAAGGAGATCTCCCCATGACTTTAGCGAGGATCCCCGCTTAGCGGGGTCCGAGCGAATCGCCGGGATGGTGGGATGCCTGGAATTAAACCGAAAGGAAAGGTAAGCAGAATCTGGACACCCGAATTGGCTTATGCTGTAGGGTTGATTGCTTCAGATGGCAACCTATCTTCTGACGGTCGGCACATTAACTTAACCTCTAAAGACGTCGACCAGGTGGTTCTTTTCAAAAGGTGCTTGGGGCTCAATAATTCAATTGGAAGAA
>CAYYFU010000099.1:0-3919 GCA_964471095.1 uncultured Pseudomonadota bacterium | reverse complement strand
TCGGGGTTCAGAAAAGGAGAAGAAATACTTTGTCGTACAATTTGGTGACGTCCTGTTTTATCGGTGGTTGGTGACTTTGGGGCTCTCCCCCCGAAAGTCAAGAATACTGGGTTCTTTAAAGATACCGAATAAATATTTCTTCGATTTTTTAAGGGGCAACTTGGATGGTGACGGCAGTGTTAATTCCTATTGGGATCCGCGTTGGAAGAAAAGTTATATGTACTACCTTCGCTTTTCATCCGGCAGTCCTCCTTTTCTTGAATGGCTTCGAGCAAAGGCTTATGACTTAGCGAAGGTCAGCGGAAAAATCAGGCAGAATGGACGCTGCCACGAACTTATTTACTCAAAGAATGCCGCACGTGCTTTGTTTGAAAGAATCTATTATAGTGAGGGGATTCCCTGTCTGCAAAGAAAGCGCTTGAAAGTCTCTCGCATACTGGCAGTAGACTCGGCGCGTAAGAATGCCCAGGTGGAGAAACTGGTAGACTCACCATCTTGAGGGGGTGGCGCCGAAAGGCATGCGGGTTCGAATCCCGCCCTGGGCACATTGCGTCATCTTCTTTGCTATACTTCCCCAAAATTTGGCGATAGGGAACCTTCCCAAGGGGGAAACTCTATGAAAAATCTCTGCAAGGTCTGTAAGATCGCCGGGATTTTCGTGGTGATCGGGGCGATTAACTGGGGGCTTACGGGGGTATTTCATTTTAACCTCGTCGAGACGCTGTTTGGTGAAGGGAGTGCCTTCACCCGCGTGATTTATGCGCTGGTCGGGATTGCGGGGGTGATGTTCCTCGTGAGTTATTTTAAAGTCTGCCCAAAGTGCGTGGCTAAAGTGGGCTAGCGCCGGCAGCTTGATCCGGCGGGAGTTTGTGGTAGCGTGACGGCATGCCTCGCGTGCCGGTGCCCCCTTTTTGGGGAAATCTTCTCCAACGTTACGTCAAAAAAACCTTTTACGCCGACACCCGGAAGCGGGGATTTGCCGAGCGGGAAGAGTTTACCGAAGGTGATTTTCGATTTTTCGTCAAAGGGGTCAGACAGCTCAACGAATACTTTACGCGGGAGAGGGGCTCCCTCCCCAAGAATTATTTTAATCAAAAGGAACTTCGCTCCGGATATCTCCTCTATTTTCTCCCCGTCAATGCGCTAAAAGTCGCCGCCCTTCTTGAACAGAATTTTTCAATCACCCCCGGTCAATCCTTGACGATCCTGGATGTTGGCTCTGGTCCGGGCACTGGGATATTGGGAGGCCTCTTGTGGTTGGAGAATTATTTAAAATCCCCCCAACCCCCCTTTGACAAAGGGGGGCGAGGGGGGATTTCTCTCCGGTGGATTCTCATCGACCAGAATAGCCATGCCTTGTCGGATGCGGTCAATCTTCATCGGGAGATCACCGAGCGTTTTGAGAAAGAAGGAATTCCGATCCGATCCGAAATCAAAACGATCGTTGCCGATCTGGACTCCGGAAGAATTCCAGAGACGGAATCAGCAGATCTTATTTTGGCCTTGAATACGCTCAGTGAGTTTCCAAAATTTAAACGGAGGGGAATCGTCGAACGTCTATTGACACATCACCTCAAAGAAGATGGCAGGCTCTTCATTATGGAGCCGGCGCTGCAAAGGACGACACGGGAGTTGATGGAGCTTCATGACGAACTGCTGAGCCGTGAAGGTGCAACCGTGTTTGCCCCCTGTCTTCATCAAGCGGCCTGTCCGATGCTCGCGGCCAACCGGCGGGACTGGTGCCACACCACCATCGAGTGGGAGCGGCCGGACTGGATCCAGCGGTTCGACCACTTGGTCGGAATCCGAAAGGATTATTTGCAATGTTCGTATTTGTTACTCGGAACTCCGAATCTGGAGCGGGTCCTGCCTCGGGTTCCGCCCGCCGGTGCTCATTCCATTCCGCCTCCGTCGGGCGCCCGACCCGAGTCACCCGCTCCGATCTGGCGTGTCGTCTCAGGTAATCTCAATTCCAAGGGGAAGTCAGAACTCCTTTTATGCGGTCCTGGAGGACTTCCGGATCTCCTTCGGGTCACGCGGCTTGATCGGGATCAGTCAGAGTCGAACCGTCCCTTTGACGAAGTTCAACGGGGAGAGATGATCAAAATGGAAAAGGTCGGTCGGATCACCAAGGGGACCCACCTGTCAAAAATCCGATAAAAATGGGTTATTTGAAACCCAGGGGGGAGAAAGCGCAATCCCCTTTCCCTAACCAAATCAACCCGTTCCGTTTTACGCATTGTGGCACGCCTCTTGCGGGATCCATAAGGGGTATTTTGGGGATCGGACGTTAGGGGGGAGGGGACCATGAGATATTTTCTGAGTGTAGCCTTCTTGATCGCAATCCCGTTTTTTATCTCGGGTGGGGTCTCGGGATGCGGGGGTGGCGGCACGAGTCGAAGCGGCAATGGCGACGACAGCTGTTTCGATTGCGGCGTCAGCCAGGCGAGCTTTCTCCATCTTGATTCCGAAAACATCGCCGCCTTGCTCAATGTCGACCCGGACACGATCACAACGAGCGCCCTCTCCGCACTCAAGAGTGTGACCGAAGGAGGGACGGAGCCTTCTCCGGTCCAGGGGGTCGATGAAGACGACGGCGCGATTCGCGATTGCCTGCGTTGCTTCTCCGAGGAGACCGGCGACAGATTTTCCTCCGACAGCGATGCGGGGCTTTCGGCCGATTGCTGGGATCAAATCCCCCGTATTGTCACGATGGCGGAGTGCGGTGGCACTGTCTATCTGGTTTTCGAGCGCCCCTTCATCGTGAGGACCGTGACGCCGGAGGGATTAAAGATCGAGGATTATTCGGATCCCTGGTCGCCCAGCTCCCCTTTTACCTCCCAACTGCTCCGCTCTTCGGCTCCGATCACTCATTATCAGGCGGGGGACCGGCTAGAGCGGGCCAATCTCGAAGGGGTCCTTTACACGATGGAGATCAACACCTGGGACCGGCGCCGGAACATCCAGTTTGACGGCAGTTGCAACCTGTTCCTGACGGCGCACGTGCCGGGGACCTCAAAGGATGTCCTGATCAAGATCGCCCCCAACGCCGCCGAGGATGTCTTCACCGAGGTGATCAACTCGAACATCTGTTATCAGCGCTATCTCGTAACCAGCGGCGGCGATGTTCATTACACCGGCCGGACCTCCGTGGGGTCGGACTGCAGCGGCGACAGCTTCTACCGGTTCGTGGCGGATACGGGGACGCTGACCGAGATCACCCGCGGCTGGTGGGACTACAAATTTGAGCCGCAGGATGACGGCACGGTCGTTTTCTACGGTCCTGATCCGACCGAGGATGGGGTTCCGTCGTGGGACAGTGCTTGCCTGTTCCGGTTTGACGACAACCAGTCCGGCGATTCCCGTTATACCAAGCTGGTCAACTGCATCAATGACTGGTGGCGGTACGTCAGTCAGGGGCCGGATGATGAATTTGAAACGACCTCCAATGATACGGAGCGCGAGCGGTGTACAGAGCAGTTCTATACCCTGCGCGGCAGCAATTCTCCGGACAAGATCCTCTCGATCGACCGGGATGGAGACGGCACCGAAGAGATCTGCGTGGTGGCCGACACGGAGTACAAGGAAGACGGGACCTGGATGTGCAACATCTGCGTGAACTCCGGGAGCAATTGCGAAAACTCTTCCGGCGTGATTACGGGGGACACAACCCAAGGTGCCTGCCAGGCGACCGCCGGCAACAGCTGGGTGAGCACCAATGAGTGTTACCAGGATGTCACGACATCCGCCTGCACCGTCACACAACCGGCGGGATGGGATCTTAATAATGATTGGTGCGAAGATCCGGGCTCCAGTTGGTCCAACAGTTACGCGGCGCTCTCCTGCGTGCTGGCCAACAAGTCGGTCGAGCTGATCTCTTCCACTTCTGAACAGGTCACGAACGCCTGGGTGGTCGGGA
>CAYYFU010000098.1:0-6196 GCA_964471095.1 uncultured Pseudomonadota bacterium | reverse complement strand
AGATGAAACAGGGGTTTGCCGACGCCGACATGGTGGGGGGCAGGGACGTGCAGGGAGAATACCGTGCCCCGCAGGTGATGATCAGCTTTGACCTCCCGACCCCCCAACGCAAACCACCGGCCGGCCCGCTCGCGGGAAAGAAGGTCTTGGAGGATGAAACCAAACGAGCGGCTCGGACCATTATTGACATGCTGGCAACGGGGCATCCGAGCTTTACCGTTGCCTCGATCTATTTGGAACTGGATCTCCCGAAGGGGTTCGCCGGTCGAAGCAAGAAATACGGCAGGGAGATGACGGGGGAGCGAGGCAAACAGTTGGAGGCGATTCTCCGACAACGGGCTGCGGAGAAGGGGCTTCCCCTGGAAACCGTTTGGACCGAGGCGCACGGCTCGGATCAGGGCGTCAAGGAACCCCGGGCCCGGATAAAGATCATGTTTGCCGCGGTGGGACAAGCGACCGGCGCCGCGCCGGCACCAACGGCCCCTCCTCCGGAACCGGCGGAGGAACCGGACGCCCCCGGTGAGAGTTATAAAACTGCCGGAAAGGATCACCTCAAAGATATGCTCGCCTTGATTGAACAGCTGATCCGGGAGGGGAACGAACAGTCCGCCAAAGGGGCGGGGGCGGGAAACGCCGGCATGTTCGTGATCGCCTACAATGAAAAATACACCGCGGCGACCAACCAGCTCAATGAGATGGAGAAGGACAAGAAAGAACTCGCCCTGACCGACAAAAGGCTTTCTGAACTCAGGACAAACTTGTTCAGAAATATCGACGCCTCCCTCCAGAGCGCCTCGACCACGGCGGATCGCCTGATCGGTGAGGGGAAGAACAAAACCATTACCCCCCTCGAAAAGGGGCTCGCCATCTTGGAGTTTCTGCAGGACAAGCCGGATTTTAAAGCCGGGGCCAAGCGGAGGATCACCGAGGTCCGTGCAGAGATTGAGAGGTTGAAAAAGGCTGGGGCTACGGGGGCCTCGTCTCGAGATATAGCGGCCGCCTATGAAAGACAGAATAGACCCGAGGCGACGTTGGCAAAGGAGATCAATGCATTCCGAAACGGACCGGTTGTCCGTTACTGTGCCGAGAAGAAATCGGCAACGAGGAACCCAGACGGCAGGATCACCTTTAAGTTCACCGTCGATACGGCAGGGGCGGTCCGGAATCAGGCGATCGTGCCGGGCGAAACGACGCTCTCCGATCCGCCCCTCCAGCAATGTCTCCTGACCGCATTGGGCCGCCAAAAATTCACCCCGCGGGGCGAACCGTTTGGTGCCGGCTTCCCGTTGATCTTCCGGGCGGGGAATTGAGGTAACAATGGCAGAGATCCCTGAAGTTCATCCCCTTGATTACCGCCTCCCCGGCTGGATGACCGGCCCGAAGGCCGATTTTCGGCAGATCGAGGAGGCGGTCTCCCGCGCCACCGGCGTGGACCTCAAGGCGCCGATCGATCCGGACCGGATCTACACCTACAACCGGTACGGCGGCGAATTTGCCAACCACCCCCTCCTCAAGCAATTTCAGGGGGGGGTCCGGTCCCGGTACCAAGGCCCCTGCAGCTCGGTTGCAGCGATCGATTTATTGGATGGCCGGCTGGACGGATCGATCTCCGGTCAGCAAGGTTTGAACGCCATCGGTTCCATGGACTCAGAGGCAAAACTCCGTGTCCGCTATTCAATCAACCTCTGTTCTGCGATCGATACCTACGGCCTGCTCCACGACGACCAGCCACCCCCTGAGGGGGAGACGTGGTTCGACCGGTACCAGTGGCGGATTATCGGTATTGGCGGCGCCCTGCTCGTCGCGGCGGCGGTCGTCGGCCTCACGCTCGCCCTCCGTGGCCGCCGACCGGCGATCTCACTTGCGACAGAGGTGATTGAACTAACCCCCGCAATGAGGAAACCGGCCGCCGGAAGGGGTGCGGCACGGGCAGCGGCAGGTCCCGCGACAGCCGCGCGAAAAGAGGTCACGGTCATCAGGGTCGCCAAAGGAGACGCGGCGATCGCGAGGCTGTTTGCCGAGGCGAAACCGAGGGGTGCCGCCAAGGCTGGCAAGAGGCCGCTGCCAGTCCCGATCCGGTTTGAATATCGCGGCCAGACCCTTGATGTGACCCATGGCAATCATCCCCAAATCCTCCGTTTCCTCAAGGCGAGGATCGAGCGGCTTCAGGTGGAGGGGAAATATACCACCGCGAGTCAGGAGGCACGGGACACCCATGAGGCATACAGTAGGATAGCGCTGGCGTTCGATGATACGCAGTTGGCCAACCTCGCCGAACCGGTCGTTGCGGTCCGGTTCAGACCGGCCGAGATGGATCTGATCAAGGATCTTACCGGGGTTGACCTGCGGGAGGCGGCGACAAAACAAGGGGAAAGGACCATGATCGCCAGGGCAGGGGCCTGGTTGGAACGTGAGGTTGGAACTGTCCCGGCTGAGGAGCTGGGGGAGGTCAAGGCGCAGCTGGTCCTGGCCAGGAGCGCGGCCGAAGGGACGGGGGACAAGAAAACCGTCGAAAAAATCGGCCTGCTCCTCGCAAAGATACCCAGCACCTTGATCCCTAAACCTGTAACCTAGTGTAATTATTTATCTTATTATGAAAACACCTGCTTTCAAAAAAAACCCAAAAAAGTGCGCAACTCTTTTGGGGAGATGCCGATAATCAGTACAGACTGGGGTAGTGACTCTTTGGAGGGACTTTATGGATCGATACGGGTTTGAAGGTGGGATCGAAATCATCGGGGGACGATTCGGGCTTTTTGAGGCTGCTGCTACTGGTGCCGCTGGTGCTGGTACTGCGAGAGTAGAAATAACACCCGACGACCCTGAGCCGGAGATGGTCCCGGCAGAGGGAAGAAGTTTTTTGGAGAATGTGGGGGCGGCAACCGGTGGTGAAGTCTCTTTCGGGACGACCCTCCAATCCCACGTCGACCTGACACCGTATGTCTGGTACTTTCAACGGGTCAGTCATGGGAACCCGGAGGGTCTGACCCTCTTTTGGCATCATGGCCCGACCGCGCGACTCTTCTCCGGAATCGCTGGGAGAGACCGGGGGACAACGACCACTGCCGCCAGTGAGGCGGAGGCAAGGAAACTGATCGGATCCGGGGAGGAGACCACAACCCTCACCTTTCAACCGGACGGGAGCACGATCACCCCGGGGGCCGAGCAATACCGTGCCGGCCTCCTCTATGGTGGGGAACTCGGGGTCGACTACAGGTTTGGTAACCACCCGTCTATCGATTGGCTGCATGTCGGTGCCCGGGTCCTGGTCAACGGCCATTTGAATTATCTTGTCCAAAAGACAGGGGCCAGCCACCTGATTTTTGCGTATCCCCCTCCGGCCGCCGGCTGTGCCATCAACCCTTACTGCGAAGAGAGCGAGCGGGAGACCGAGACCTATGACCCGGACGTAGCGGGTCGCACCGGGCCTTTTGCCCTCGGTATCTCCGGGGCGGCAACAGGACATGCCGGGGTCCAAAGAGGCAACTGGCTGTTCAACCTGTTGGGTGGCTATGAAGTTGTCGCGGATACCAACGCCAGTGACGGCGGTCTGATAGTGGGGGCCAATGTCATGTACCTCGACCCACCCCCACCGCGGTATGTCCCGGCGTCCTCCAGAACTCGTACCCCGCCACCGCCGCCACCACCGCCACCAGCGCCAGCACCGGCACCAGCGGCGGAACCGGAACCAGCGCCAGCACCAGCGGCGGCACCAGCGCCTAAGGCGGCGGCAGAAGAGGCTCGCCTTGCGAGGGCGGCAAGGGCAGCCGAACGTAAAAGGCAAGATCCTGATGGCGATGGTTTTAAAGGTGCTAATGACAAATGCCCCGATAAACCAGGTGGAAAGGACTCAAAGGATGGATGTCCGCCAGTAGATAAACCAGCGGCACCAGCCAAACCGGCAGCACCAGCAACACCGCCAGCACCAGCGGCACCGGGGGCGAGAGCTAAACCAAGGGGCGGGATTTAAGCTCGGCGATTTAAAGGAGAGATTTATGGCAACAAGACCAACATGCGATACCGACAGACAGGCGACGATCCGGGGGTTCTTTACCAAGAACCCGGACAGCGCCCCGCCCAAGGTTCCCTACCTCGTCGTCGGTTTGGGGCTCGTGCGGGACAAGGCGGGGACCCCCCAGCTCCCCTCCTCCAAGGCGCCGGGCGGCATCGACTTTCGTGGGGTGACTGACGCCCACTACCGGTGCCTCGACGCGGCGATCCCGAACACACCGGAGGGGGAGCGTTTCAGGGCGAACCTCGGCGTCTTCAAGGATGTGGCCGGCTACCTCGAGGGGATCACACAGACCGAAACCCCGCCGGCGCCAAAACTCTTCTCCCAGGCCGAAATCGACACGGAATACCCCGGCGAGGATGGGGCAGCGCAGGTCATCGGCCTCCAATCGACCCTCTGGCTCCTCCAGTACGTCATGGGCCAGCGAGACGCTGAAAAATCTTCAACTCTGGCCTACTATCTGGGATTCGGCGGACTCGCGGTTGGACTGGTGATCGGCCTTCTTGTCATGAGGAGGACCCGAAGCAACCCGTTCCTCCCGGTAATCCAACTGGTCCGCAAAGCCAAGGGAAACCCGGACCTGGGGGCCAAGGTCGCAGGCTATGTTGATAAGGCGGTCAAGGCAACGCCCGGAAATGCAAAGCAACGTGCCAGCGTGTCAGTAGCCCTGCACAATCTCTTAGACAAGTTGGGGTTCGACCCGAAGGCTGTTGCTGTTGCCAAAGCGGCTGCTGGCAACGGGGCCAAGGGCGCCAGGAAAGCAGTCTAATCCCCCTCACAAACTCCTTGTCTCCCCTCCTGCCCGATGATAATTTGAGAACATGGTAGGACCACTCCTAAACCAGAGAGAGGAAGTGGGAATCACCGAATTTAAGCAGCGCGTCCAGGCGGGGTTCGGTGATCGCGCTACCCTCTTCAAGATGTTCGGTTCCAAGGCGCGCGGTGAGGCGTGGGAGGAATCCGACACCGATATCCTGGTCCTGATCCGTGACCTCAACTGGCAGGAGAAGGCCCGGATCATCGACATCTCCTCCGACATCAATCTGGAATACGACCTCATGCTCTCGCCGCTCATCATGCGTCCCGAAGAATACGATCATCTCCTGCGGCGCGAACGGCGACTCGCGCTCGACATCGAGAGGGAGGGGATACCGCTGTGAGGTGCGCGATTTCATGGATGAGTGTCTTGGCTTCCTGAAGAAAAAGGGGTTTTCGTCCGCCTCGTAAAATTCTACGCAACCTTTTTGGGCCGGGGGCGATGATCCTTCCAACGGAGGATCTTGGTCATGGGTTTCGGTCCCGTGCGACCAGCTTCAACGACGCCAATTCATCCCAAAGGCGAGCAGGGCAGGGCTAAACCGCCGCTGGCCCCGCTTCCCCGTCCCCCCTCCCCTATCAGTCTGGCAGGGGCCGGCGGAACGATCGGCCTGCTGTTACTGGTCGCGGCTAGCGCCGCCGCCTTCCTCCTCCACCGAAGATTTATGGCCCGGCCGGTGATCTCGCTGTTTGTCCGTCCCCTGACCGAGACAGGTAGGGGGACCTTGGGCGAACCGATCTCGATCGGCCTGATCTCGTGGGCCGAGATGAAGGGACTGGGGCGAGCGCTGGAAAGATCCCTCCACACCGAACAGATAACCCGACCGGGGCTGGTTAGGGAGGAGGTCCTAACGCTCAACGAGACATCCGAGCGGGCAGTTTTCCACTATTTCAAATCCCGAATGGAGAAGGGGCCAGCGGTCGACCGCGACCGCCTGCGAAGGATTGTCAACCAACTTGACGGCGACCTGTTCAGGCCCTCGACCAGGACTGGCAAGACTCCGGCAAGTGGTCGGTCTCTGTTAGGGGTGCCAAGCAGACCAAGCCCCTCAGCAGGGTTTCCACCACCCGCTGAACCGCTCCCCGACTATTGGGTGTGGGACGGAGCGGGCCGCAAACTGGAAATCAGACCGTTTGGGGGTTTTTTCGGTAATTTGAAACCGTCTCCCGTCCAGATCGAACATCTCCGGCAGGTTGCCATCATCCGTCTGGACGCTGAAAATCCGCGCCTTAATTGTATCGTTCAACCAGAGTTGTTAGCGGATAATCTGGGCCATGTGTCAACTGAACTTACTACACTTCATCCCCCAGAGACCATGAATGCCCTTGAACTGATTCACCAGATCCTCACCTGGATCATGACGAACC
>CAYYFU010000097.1:1065-6260 GCA_964471095.1 uncultured Pseudomonadota bacterium | reverse complement strand
GCCAGGTCACCAAGGCGCTGGTCTCTCATGTGCTCCCGGAGGGGGGCTCCATTCCGGTCTGGAACGGAATTTTTGCTCTGGTCCATCACCGACACCCCGGCGCTGCCTTCGGGAGTTTTGCCAATCTTCCAGATTCAATCCGACTCCCGTTCTTCTTCGTCTCCTCGGCGATCGCCTTGGTGATTTTGGGGCTTTACTTTGCCCGTTTGAAAGAGGAGCGCCTCTCGGTCTTCTTTTGCCTCTCGCTGATCGTGGGAGGGGCACTGGGCAACATCCTCGACCGGATCTTCCGCGGTCGGGTCGTCGATTTTCTTTCCTTTCATTGGTACAACCAATGGGCCCGATTCGGGTTCGGTTCCTCCTCCCTGCACTTCAAGCTGGAGTGGCCCGCCTTTAATGTTGCGGACGCGGCGATTACACTCGGGGTTCTGGGGGCCATGATCCTGATGATGAAAAAGAAATGAGACCGTACCTCTTTAATATCGGCACGACCCCTGTCCCTTCTTTTTTCTTCATGATCATGGTCGCGACCCTGACCGCCACCTTTTATGCGGTCTGGTTGGGGAAAAGAAACCGGCTCAAGCCGGAGGCGATCCTCGACATGGGGATTATCGGCATGATCGCCGGCGTGCTGGGCTCCCGCATCTTTCATATCCTAGTCGAGGCGCCCGCCTATTATTGGGAAAAACCGTTTCGGGTTGTTGAGTTTTGGCGGGGGGGGTTTGTCTCCTGGGGTGGATTTTTGGCGATCGGCCTCTCCTTCTGGGCCTATTTCCGGATCCGCCGACTCCCGGTCGGACCTTACTTTGATATCCTCTGTGCCGCCGCGCCGATCATCAAATTTTTTATCCGGGTCGGTTGTCTCTTAACCGGTTGCTGTTATGGAAAACCGACCGGCCTCCCCTGGGGGATTCGCTTTACCAATCCCGATTCGACCGCCCATTACTTTGTCGGTTCGATACCGCTCCATCCGACCCAAATTTATTCAATGATCCATGCCACCCTGCTGTTTCTCCTGGTCAACGGAGTCTATCGCCATCGCAAGTTTGACGGTCAGACCTGTTGCATTCTGGCGATCGGTTGGACTCTCCCCCGCGTCTTAATCGAGTTTTTCCGGGGAGATGCCGACCGAGGGGTTTACTTCGGCGGCACCGTCTCGACCGGCCAAATCACCGGGGTCTTGATCGCCCTCTTCTTTGTCTTCCTCTACCGATACCTCGCCCGCAAACATGTTGCGTGAAACCCTCCTCATCTTTTTTTTAAGCCTGGGGTTGGTCAAACTTCTCTACGAATTCCGTTCGATCCCCTGGGTCGGCAACAACCTATCCATCGGAGCGGCCCTTGTTCTGATTTATGTCCCGATCCTGCACAACCGGCTTCGTTCCCTTTCGCTCCATTTTTTTGAAAAGTCTCGTGAGGAACTTTTTCGGTCCTTAAAAATTTTTCTGGGGACGGCATTGATTATTTTCCCCCCTTTTTTGGCCGGAAACCATTTTTACCAACTCTTTCTGGGTCGGGAGTTTGCCTTTGAAATCGGTTCCGGCTGGGGACTCAAACTATTGACCCAATCACTGTTGGTCGCCTTTCCGGAGGAATGGTTTTTCCGCGGGTGGTTGCAGGGACTGCTCGGAAGACGTTTCAGCCGGAATCGGGTGATCCTGCTGTCCTCCCTTCTCTTTGCCTTTTCCCACAGCCTGATCATGCTCCAATGGTGGCACTTTGCGATTTTCTTCCCCGCCTGCCTCTTTGGTTGGCTCCGCGAAAAGACCGGCGCCATTACCGCCTCGATCCTTTTTCATACCGTCAGTAATCTTTGGGTCGCCTGGATCGGGATGTGTTACCGATAACTCCTCCCCCGCTTATTTAACTACCTTCCCTTCCTCCTCTTATATTAAGAGGAGGTTACCTGTAGCCCCCTCTTAATGATTAAGAGGGGGAAAAGGGTGCCCCGACATTAAAGGAGGGGAGTTATGAAGCCGACGATCCTTTTTCAAGACGCCGATCTTCTCGTCATCAACAAACCGGCCGGTACCCCTTCGCCCACCGATGTCGAATTGGCCTGTCACCGGCTGGACACCGCCGCGTCGGGGTTGCTGGTGATCTCGAAAAACCGAAAAGCCTTGCTCAAGATGCGAGAGCTATTTTCCAAGAACAAGGTCCGAAAGGAATATCTCGCGTTGGTGGCTGGAAAAATTGACAAGCCGGGCAAGATCGACTGGCCGATCGGACCGGATCCCAAGTCGGCAAAGCGGGTGAAGGTTTATCGAAACGCGGCGGAGGCGAGGAGGATGAAGGCGCAGGGGGCCAAGACAGACTACCAGCCGTTACACGACCTCTCCCCCTCGCTCCCCCTCTCCTTGATCAAGGAGAGGGGGTTGGGGGGTGAGGTCACTTGGCTCCGCGTTCAAATCAAGACCGGTCGCCGCCACCAAATCCGCGCCCACCTCGCCGCGATCGGCCACCCGATTGTCGGCGACACCCTCTACCACGGCCCACCCGCCGATCGGCTTTATCTCCATGCCAGTCGGTTGGAGTTTGCGCATCCACGATCCGGCAGGCAAGTTGCTATTCGGCAGGAGTTTTTCGACGCCGGCACCGGTTGACCACCTCCCTCACCTCCCGGCCGCCGAGGAGTAGTTCCGAACCGATAAACAGCACGACCCCCAGCAGGATCAGGAGCGGAATTCCGACCGCAGGAGTCAATCGTTCCAGGAGGACACCTCGAACCAGCCAAAGGAGCGCCATCATCAGGACCGTGGAGACCGTCGTCTTTGATAGGCCACCCGCGATCTTCTTCAAACCGAGCAGGCCGACCTTTTTCCGGAAATCAACGACGTGCATCACGAAGTTGAAGAACGCCGCCAGACTGACCGCAAGGGCAAGTCCGTTGTGCCCTAGCGGCCGCATCAGCAGGAGAGAAAAGAGAAGGTTCACCACCACCGAGAGTGATGCAATTCGGACCGGTGTCCGGGAGTCCTGCAAGGCATAGAAGGCGTTCGAGGTGACACGGACCCCCGCGATGAACGGAAGACCAACAGCGAAACAGACCAGCGCCTGTGCGGTTCGGAGCGTTGCATCCGCCGTGAAGGTACCATGTTGGTAGATCAACCGGATGATCGGTTCCGAAAGCGCGATCAGCCCCCCCGCCGCCGGCAGGGTGATGAAAAAGACCAGCCGGAGCCCGAACCGGAAGGTCTCTTTCAGGGCAGGGATGTCCCGTTCCGCCGCGTGGTCCGAGAGCGACGGCAACAAAACGGTCGCCAGCGAGATGGCAAAGATCCCGAGCGGGAACTCCATGAGCCGGTCGGCATACCAGAGGTACGAGACGGATCCCGAGGGAAGGAACGATGCCAGCAGGGTAATCAGGATCACGTTGAACTGATACGCGGCCGCCCCGAAGGCGGCCGGGATCATCATCCCGACGATCTTCTTCACCCCCGGGTGCGACGGATCCCACCGCCAGCGCGGCATCAGGGCAAACTTTTTCAGGAAAGGAAAATGGATCCCGAGTTGCAGCAGTCCTCCCAGCAAAACCCCGATCGCCAGCCCCAGTACCGGGGGCTCCATCAGGCGGGTCAACCACAAGGCGCCGGCGATCACCCCCAGATTCATAAAGATCGAAGAGGCGGCCGGGGCGGCAAAATGTTTGACGGAGTTCAAAACCCCCATCGCGAGCGCCGCGAGCGAGACGAGCAGGATGTAGGGGAACATCACCCGCGTCAGAAAGACGGTCAGCCGGAATTTTTCCGGGTCGGCGGTAAACCCCCAGGCGGTCAGCCGAACGAGCAACGGGGAGAACAGGATGCCGATGACCGAGACGACGGCGAGCACCACGGACAGGAGCGTCCAGGTGATCTCCGACAAACGACGCGCCTCTTCCTTGGAACGCCTCAACGACTCGGTGAAGACCGGGACGAACGAAACGGTCAGCGCCCCCTCCGCAAAGAGGCGGCGGAGCAGGTTCGGGATCCGGAAGGCGACGAAAAAGGCATCGGCCGCGGCGCGCGTCCCGAAGGCATAAGCGATCGCCATGTCCCGGATGAGGCCCGCGACACGACTGAGAAAGGTCAGTGAACCGACGGCGCCGGTCCGTTTGAGGATTTCGGAGTGTGCCACGCTAAATTCATACCTCACCCTCTTCAGAATGCAACGATTACGGCTTGACGACCGGGGACAAATCCTCTACAGGTCAGCGTCTTATGGCAGAAGCTCAAGGGGCGGCAAAAAAGCGGAAACTGGTCAAAGGACGTCATCGCTCGGCAATCAAGCGGCAGCGACAGAACCTGAAAAGGGCTGCACGAAACCAAACGGTTCTTTCCTTAGTCAAATCGACCGTCAAGAAGGTCCAGACGGCGGTTGCCAAAAAGGATAAGAAACTGGCGGAGCAGACGTTACGACTCGCCAACTCCCTCCTGTTCAAGGTGGCCCATCGGGGCGTGATTCACCACCGGAATGCGGCGCGGCGCCTCGCCCGTCTTTCTTCCCTCGTTAATTCACTTTAAAAATTAGTCTCGACAAAGATTCCAGATGAGCCGCTCCATCAGGAGCTCCGACGAAAGTTTTGAGCTCTTGAGGTTCCAATCGGTCCGAAAGATCCGATCCACCGCCCCCCGTAAGGTCCGACGGTCAAACCCTTCCGCCTGGGTCTGATATTTTTTTAAAAAATAGGGGGGGGCCCCGCTCCCCGTCTCCTTGACCTTAAACAAGATCCGAAAATGGCGGCTGATCAGCGCCAAGATCCCGATCGGACTCTCCCCCGCCAGTGAAATCTGCCGGAACAGCCCCAACGCCTTTTTCAACTCCCGGGAACCGATCGCATCGACCAGGTCAAAGACCCGTTGCAGCGGGAAGGACAGAACCGTCTCCTCCAGTTCCCTGACCCCCACCTCTCCCCCGTTCCCTTTCAACAGAAGAACTTTTTCGAGCGCCTGGGCAATCAGTCCGGACTCCTGACCCAAACGTTCCACCAACCAGGCGATTCCCTCGGGGCGAATTTTAATCCCCTTCCGACGACATTCTTCACCGATCCAGCGAGGGGCCTCGCGAAACGAGAGGGGGGGGAAATCAGTCCAGCGACCCAATTCACCCGCCTTCTGCCAAAAACGGAGTCGTCGATCCAGTTTTTCCGCCAAAAAGATCAGCTGAGACATTTTGGAAAGATCCGCCAGGTCGGCCTCCAACCGATCCAGTTCTCC
>CAYYFU010000097.1:0-1055 GCA_964471095.1 uncultured Pseudomonadota bacterium | reverse complement strand
CATCGGCCCGGCGGACCACCAGGACCCGGTGTGACGTCAGCACCGGGACCAGACGCCCGATCTCCAGAAAGCGGACCGCCTCCAGACCCCTCCCCTCGATCGACTCCAGATTGAAATCCTGGAGGGAGGGGGTCAGGAGCTCCGCTTTGAGTTTCCGAAACGCCTCCTCCACTTGAAACGAATCACCGGTCAGGATGTAGATCATTATTGGACCACCAGATTAATCAACCGATTTGGGACATAGATCGTTTTAATAATCTTTTTCTTGGCCACCAGCTGGCTTACCTTCGTCTCTTTTAAGGCGAGCCGTCTTGCCTCTTCCTCCGAAATCCCCGCCGGCGCCTCGACCTTCCCCCGCAGGACCCCGTTGATCTGGATCACGAGGGTCAGCTTGTCGACCTTGAGAACGGACTCTTCATAGGCGTTTGATGTTTTCCGTGAACACGGCCAACTTATAGGGTTTCTGGATGAAAGCGGCGGCCCCCAACCGCAGGGCGCGTTCGCGCTCGATTTTGAAAGATTTGCTGGAAACCAAGGCCACGCAAATGTCGGCCAGCTCCGGGTCGCCACCAGATCCTGGTGTCCTAATTTCTGCCACAATTCCTCCGCAAGATGCGGGGCAAACGGCGACAGCAAGATTGTCAGCGTCTCCAGCGCTATTTGGGACGGCGCTTCGCCGAGTCCATTGTAGAGCTCCATCAACGCAGCAATGGCCGTGTTAAACTGAAATTTTTCCAGATCTTCCGAGACCTTCTTCACCGTTTTGTGAAGAAGTCTTTTTTCACCGTCAGTCATATTCCCCCTCGAGGCGGTGGTCACAAGCGTCCAGACCCGCTTCAAAAATCGGGCGGCCCCCTCCACCCCCTGATCACTCCAGTCCAGATCTCTTTCAGGAGGCGCGGCAAAGAGCGAAAAGAGCCTCAAGGTGTCGGCGCCGTATTTTTCGACCAGGGCGTCCGGGTCGACGATGTTCCCCTTGGACTTGCTCATCTTGGCGCCGTCCTTGATCACCATCCCCTGGGTCAACAGATTGGAGAACGGCTCGCTTACCTTGA
>CAYYFU010000096.1:0-6263 GCA_964471095.1 uncultured Pseudomonadota bacterium | reverse complement strand
TCTCCCCCATGAAAGGCATACAAGATCCGATGGCGACCAGACCGGACTTCAAAAAGATCCTTCTGCCCGACCAATTTTCTCCCGTGAGGCATTTCCAGTTTCCCTGTTACTCCTAACACGTAGAGACACCCCTCGATCTTGGCCCTCCCTTTTATCGACAACTCCCGGAGGTAATTACGGACCGGCTCATCGCCCCGCGCCGTCCTAAAATACCGGATTTCAAGCGTCACCATGAGAAGTGTGCCATTAGAATGGTACAAAGTCAACTGTTTCATGCGGGAGTTGACGGCGACCGGTTCAAAAGATAAGACCTCTCCATGTACAGAATCTGCAAAGAGATCCACTTCTGTTACGGGCACCGGTTGTTAAAGTACAAAGGGCCCTGCATGCACCCGCACGGCCACAACGCGAAGGCGGAGATTTACCTGACCGGCCCAAAGCTGAACGACGGCAACCTGCTGTTTGACTTCGGCAAGGTCAAGTCGGCCGTCAAGGGGTGGATCGACGAGACGATCGATCACAAGATGCTTTTGAACAAGGACGACCCGCTCATTCACCCGCTCCGTGAGATGAAAGAGCCGGTGGTGCTGTTCGACGGCGATCCGACGGTTGAATCAATCGCGAAGATGATCTATGAGTTTGCGGAGTCAAAAAAGATGCCGGTCGACGAAGTAAGGGTCTGGGAGACAGAGTCAGCCTGGGCAAGTTATAGGAGATAGTTATGAAAATCTTGGTGGTTCAGCATTCTCCGCACGAGGGGCTTGGCACATTGGAGGAGGAGATAGCGGCACAAAAATTTATTGCGACAACCCTCAAGGTTTTTGAAAACCCGGTGTTTCCGTCGGGAGCCGAATTGGAGGGGTTCGGGGCGTTGATCATCCTGGGCGGACCGATGGGGGCTTATGAAGAGGATAAATATCCCTGGCTCCGAAAGGAACTGCTGGTGATCGGAGAGGCACTCCGTCAAAAAAAGCCGATTTTGGGGATCTGTCTTGGGGCGCAACTGCTGGCCAAGGCGGCCGGGGCACGGGTTTATAAAGGGTCGGTGAAGGAAATTGGTTGGTATCCGATCCGTTTCGACGACTGGTTTTCCAAGAGAAACCCGCTGACCTTCCAACTGGATTTAGCAAATCCTCATACGGTTTTTCAGTGGCATCGAGATACCTTTGAGTTCCCGGTGGAGGGGTATCGGCTTGCCTGGAATGAAAACTATCCCGGTCAGATGTTTTCCTTTCAGGGGAATGCGATCGGGATCCAGTTTCACCCGGAGATGACGGAGTCAATGATCCGCAACTGGCTCGAAGCGGGAAAGAGAGAACTGAAGGAGGCAGGGGTTGATGCAGAAAGGATCCTGACGGAGACGACCCAATACCTTCCGGAGCTAAGAAAGATTTGTCACAAATTTTTCTACGGCTTCGCCTCGCTCATTCGGGAAAATGTTCGGCGGGCCGCATGAATATCCGATCCCTCATCAAGGTTCCGCTGAGCTTGTTGGTCCTTGCGATCTTGATCGGATCGGTCCCCTCCTTCTTTTCACTCCCGGATCGTTGGATCCAGATCTCGGCGCTTTGTGCGAAACTGTTGGTCGTCGTCGCGCTGGCGATTCTGGCCCATCGGCTATTGATGCTCCTGCACGGACGCTACATTGATAGCCGGGGATCTTTTAAGACCTATTCCGGACTCTCGAAGGTTCTGATTTCGGTCGGTGTCTACTCTCTTTTTCTCCTCATTTTTTTGGATACAGCCGGAATTTCCATTACGCCGCTGATCGCGTCGCTGGGGGTCGGCGGGATCGCCGTGGCTCTAGCTTTGCAAGACACGCTGGCGAATCTTTTTTCCGGTTTTTATATGGTGGTCGACCAGCCAATTCGAGTGGGCTATTATATCGAATTGGAATAGGGGCAGGCCGGGTATGTGGAGCATAACGGCTGGCGCGGCGTCCGCATCAAGCAGCTGCCGAATGTGGTGATCATTATCCCTAATTCCAAACTGGCGGGAAGCACGATTATCAATTACGCGCTCCCGGAAAATGAGATGTCGATTCTCGTTCAGGTCGGCGTCGATTATTCAAGCGATTTGGAAAAAGTCGAAAAGACAACGATTGACGTGGCGCGGGATGTGATGAAAACAGTCGAAGGGGGAGTCAAAGATTTCGAGCCGTTTATCCGCTACCATACCTTTGCGGATTCCAGCGTCAACTTTACCGTCATTTTGCGCGCGCAGGAATTTGTGAGCCAATATTTGCTGAAACACGAATTCATCAAACGCCTCCATAAGCGGTACCATCAGGAAGGAATTACAATTCCGTTCCCGATCCGGACATTGTTCATCAAAAAAGAAGATTAATAAGTGCCGTTCTTCCGAAACCACTGGAGGGCCCGCTGCACCGTTTCTTCCAAGGGATGTTTCCCTAATCCCAGTTCCGTCTCGGCCCGTTGACTGCTGACATGGGTTCCGTATTTCAAAAAATCGATCCCAACCTGAGGAACGGACGGCCTTTCGTGATGCAGCCATTTTCCCTCGATCCATTCGGAGAACGGTGCGGCCAGCCGACCGACCCACAAAGGAAGTTTGAGACGCGGCGGCGGCACGTTGGCGACCCTTGCAATCAACTGCCCCATCTTCCAGATCGTTGTATTGTGACCCCCCAAGATATATCTCCGGCCGATCTTTCCCAGTTTCAATGCGGCAACCTGGGCTAAAGCGACGTCGCGAACATCCACGGCGTTCAATTTGGCATCGATCAGGAAAGGGACCTCCAGGCGGGCGATCTTCAAGATGAAAATTCCCGAGGTTGGTTTGACGTCATAATCCCCAAAGACCCCGGTCGGATTTACAATGGTGATCGGGAGTCCTCGGCTGGCCGCCTGCAGCGCCTCCTGTTCCAGCAGGTATTTGATTTCGTAGTAGAGTCCGGTAAACAGGCGGGGATCGTACGGGGTCTCTTCGTCGGCCAAAAATCCCCCCGGACCCCCCTTTGTCAAAGGGGGGGTGGGGGGATTTCCGATGGTGCTGAGCGAGCTGGTGTAGACGATCTTGCGGATACCGGCCGTTTCGGCCGCCTGCAAGACATTCCTCATCTGTTGAAGGGCACGATTCTTCTGTTGTTGCCGGTGAAAGGAATAGATCGGATAGTAGCCGGCGGCATGAAAAAGGACGTGACAACCACGGAACGCCTGAATCAGAGAGGCGCGATCATCCAGATCCCCCAAACGCTCCTCAGGGTTTAACCCTTCGAGTGCCTGGGGCGGGCTCGAGGAACGGCGCAAGATCCTGACGTCCATTTCCTCGGATTGAAGGGCCCGGACGATATGGGAACCGATGAACCCGGTCGCCCCCAAGACAATTGCTTTCATTTTGAATAACGCCCCCCTATGATCCCCCCTCTTACTGTAAGCCCGCCCTGTGGAGGCCAGGGAGGGGGGATAGGGGGAGTTATCATCACGTTATGAATTGGCAATCTAGACTTTTGTTTTGGTACCGAGCCAACCGCCGCGACTTGCCGTGGCGTCGGACCAAGGACCCCTACAAGATTTGGGTCTCCGAGGTCATGCTCCAACAGACGACCGTTGAGGTGGTGATTTCGTACTACCAAAGATTTTTAAGGCGTTTCCCGAATCTTAGATCACTGGCGGAGTCTGATGAAGAAGAGGTGCTAAGGGTCTGGTCGGGGTTGGGGTATTATTCGCGCGCGAGAAATCTGTGGAAAGCGGCGGGGGACCTCACCCCCCGGCCCCCTCTCCTTAGTAAAGAGAGGGGGAGGAAGAGATCGGGTTGGCCTCAAACAGTTGCTCATTGGCAGCAACTCCCCGGCATCGGCCGGTATACCGCCGGGGCGATCGCCTCGATCGCCTTTGGCGAACGGGCACCGATTCTGGACGGCAATGTGATCCGCGTCCTCTCCCGGCTCTTTGCCATCAGGCAAAATCCCAAATCGACCGAAGGGAACAGGTTGTTCTGGAAACGAGCGGAGGAGATCCTGCCGCAAAAAGATTGCGGTGACTTCAATCAGGCGTTGATGGAACTGGGGGCGACCGTCTGCCTCCCCGCATCTCCCCGTTGTTCGGACTGTCCCCTTTCCTCAATCTGCCGCGCCAGGCAAGAGGGCCGCCCGACATCCTATCCGCGAGGCAAAAAAAAGGTGACCACCCAGAAGATCCAACTTTCGATCGCACTGGTTGAACAAAATGGAAAATTACTGATGCAACGCCGCCCCGATCGCGGTTTCCTGAAAGGGATGTGGGAGTTTCCGCCGTTGGAAAAGAGGACGATGGATATTCGTAAAGCATTCGAGCCAGTTCAGCACTCGATCATGAATCAGCGGCTCACCGTTACCCCTTACCTCTGCAAATTAAAATCCCCCCATTCCCCCCTTTGGCAAAGGGGGGTTGAGGGGGGATTTAGGTGGTTTATTCCGAATGAAATCAACAATTTAAACACCTCATCAATGAACCGGAAGATCTTAGAACGCTGGAACGGAAACTCCAAGAGACAGATCCAAGGCAAGTTGATTGGGGCTGGTAAACTTGTAACGGGACGACATGGTTGTCTCGAAATAAATGGAGGCACCCAAATGAATCCTCAGGACAGCGCCGACATCAAAAAGGGGAATAATGTTCCCTTGTCTTTCACCTAATCCCAGAGCAAGCCGAAGACCGGGTTCCATCCGATGGTAAGTTGGGAGAAAATGCGACAAGCCGAGAGAGAAATCGTTAATTTTGGTGGTCTCATCAATCCTGAACTCCCCAAAGAGATAGGAAGGCCCCAAGTCTGTCCTTGTCTGGCGGTTCACAAGTGGCACCAATGCACCACCAAAAGCTGTTACACCACCATCCAAGGCGGCATTGGAATAGATCGGAAGGCCCAGACCACCCGTCACCCGAAGGGTGTCGTCCCGGCAGCTCGGGCACTGTTGGTCGATAACCGAGTGCAGAGAGCGGTAGGCCTCGCGCAGATAAAGGTCGCGCAGTTCCGACAATTCGTCGCGTGACTTCGTCTTCCAGAGACGGTCGTGCCAAGAGAACTCCCGATATGACAGATCGGATGAGGCCTCCAGTCTGCGGCGCAGGTCGGTTTCCGATCCCGGCAGTGGGCCTTCGTCCTGTGCCACCATTTCCCCAAGTGTGCCGGCTTCCCTAAGAATTCCGTCTGAGAGTTCCTGCCACGCGACAGGGAATTCTCTCCATTTCTTCAGGAGCCAGGCCTTAAAGTCATCCTCGAAATTCGGCCCGAGAGTGGCGGCCACTTCGTTTCGGGGATTTTCCGCTTGAATGATTGCTGAGTGAAAATCGTGGGCCTTCCCGATCCGTTCCTCAACGTAGTGCAAGAACAACTCAGCCAAAAGTTCATCATCGAGTGTACAAACGTGCGAATTTTTCGAGAACAAATGTTTCCCCACCGTTACGCCGAGCAAAACCGGCGCTTCTTTCGCAGCACGCAACAGGAGGTCATTGAACCTTGGTTTCCCCACATCCCTCCTATACCTTAGGGTCGCAGCCGCGAGCTCCGAAAGGAGTCCCGGTGGGGCTATCTGTAGTTTGTTACGTTCCTCAATCCTCGCCCCAAGCCATTCTTGAAATTCCGCATGAAGATCGGAAACCCCCTTCCCCCCAGTGGCTCTGAGGAAGGCACCTCGAGCTGAGCCATAGACACCATGTCGAAATTGGCGACCCTGCGCCTCTTTCATGTAATTGACAAACCGCGGGAAAAAGTCTCTGGAAAACTTCTCTTCCAGAAATAGAAAGAAGGCATGGCAAATTCGGTATCGTTCCAGTTCTGCTTCGAATGTTTCTTCATTTTCGAATGTTTTTTCATTCCGAACCCAATTGAACTGATCGATTGGGATCGTCCACTGACCCTGTAACACCGGAGGCAACTGCAGTCTCTTCCGAGACTCCTTGGCCGGATCAAAATTCTCCACATACCTCGCAAATCCCTCATGCAACCAGCGTTCGGCCCAGTGGTCGAAAAATTGGATCAAGTTGTGACTCAGTTCATGACTTAAGGTTTCGTCATCCGTTGAAAAAAGTGGATATCTAATGACCGTCCTCGTTAACCGGAGGATGTTACCGTCATTCGCGAAAGCCCGTATTGAATGATGCCTCATCGCCTCAGTTTCATTGCGATAGATGACAACGGTCTCCCGGCGGGATAAATCAGGCAGGATGCCGAGCGTTCGCATCTTTTCCAAGACTCTGGGTGCCGCCTCAACGGCGGGTCCCACCAAATCGCCCGGCGGCAACTCTTTCGAGGGGAGGACCATG
>CAYYFU010000095.1:0-6296 GCA_964471095.1 uncultured Pseudomonadota bacterium | reverse complement strand
GAAAATACCACGCCTCCGTGGACTTGGAATGATACGGACCGATGCGAAGTCCCCCACCGGAAGGGGCACGAACAACCATCGGGATCTTGGTGCCCAAACGGAATCGATACGGGGCAGCCACATCGACGAGCGTAGAAAAGCCGGTCGTCATAAAATCGGAAAATTGAATTTCCGGAACCGGCCTTAAACCCGCAATGGCGGCACCAATCGCCTCTCCCAGGATCGCCCCCTCGGAAAGGGGTGTATTCTTGACCCGTTTTTTGCCGAATTCCTGGACCAGCCCCTTGGTGATGCCGTAAACCCCCCCGTATTCCGCTACATCTTCCCCAAAAACATAGACACGCTCATCCCTCCGCATCGCCTGTCGGAGTCCGTCCCGAATCGCCTCGCCGTAAGTCATGACCGGCATATAAAGTCCTCAATCCATTAACCCCCTCTTAATGTAAGAGGGGGTGCCCGGTACTCCGGGCGGGGGCGTTATCGCTCCTTGAACAAATCTTCGGGTCTAGGTAACGGCTGGGCGCGCGCATACTCCACTCCTTCTTCAATCTCTCGTTCGATCCGCTCCCGGATCTTCTCCTCCTCGGCACTGGAAAGATACCCCTTTTGACTTAAATATTTTTGGAACCAGTCGATCGGGTCGTGTCTTTTCCAGGATTCGATCTCCTCTTTGTTCACATAACCGGTGAAATCATGAGTCCCATGTCCACTCATCCGCATCGTCTTGCATTCAATGAGTGAGGGGCCTCCTCCGCGCCGGGCACGGGTAATCGCCTCCTTCACCGTCCAATAAACCTCCAAGATATTATTTCCATCGATCGTCTTCCCCGGAATCCCGTAGCCAGCGGCCCTGAGCGCCAGATGTTCTACGGCTGTTTGCTCATGAAGCGGCGTGGAGATCGCGTACCGATTGTTATTCAGAACAAAAACAACCGGCAACTTTTGCACCGCCGCATAGTTCAGCGCCTCGTGAACGACCCCCTGAGAAGAGGCCCCATCTCCAAAAGGGGAGATCACGACATTTTTTTCACCCCGGTAGAGGATCGCGGCTGCAATGCCATTCGCCACCGGAGTCAAGGATCCCATATGGGAGACAAACCCCAGGAGTCGGCGCTTGGTATCCCCGAAATGAACATTGCCGTCCCTTCCCCAAGTCGGTGAGTCCGCCCGACAGAAGTATTGAAGAAAAATCTCTTTCACGGTGAAACCACGAGTGAGATGCGCCCCCATATCGCGATGGGTCGGGGCATACCAATCTCCCTCCTCCATCGCCGAGGCAGCTCCGACCGAGATCGCCTCTTGTCCCGTGGAGAGATATCCCTTCCCAATAATCAGCGGCTGTTGAGGATTCTGACTCTGACAGATGTAATTGATTTTGTTTTCCAGGGTACGGGTCAGCAGCAGGAAATAAAACATCTCGAGGAGCTTTTCACGGGGAAGATCCCGTTCCTCACCTTTGAGCGGCGGAGCTGACTTTACGGTCTTGAGAACCATCCGAGACCTCCCCCTCAAACAAATCGGCTCGCTTGGCAACAAGTTTTTTCAAGGAACGCCGATAGGCCTCCCAATCTTGAATCGGTCGTGTGGCAACACCGGAACGGACCGCCGCTTCGGCCACGGCAGGCGCCTCCCACAACAGAACCCGCGGATCCAGTGGTTTCGGAATAATGTAATCGGGACCAAATTTAAACTTCTCTCCTCCATAGGCACGCGAGACCTCTGCCGGCACCTCTTGACGAGCCAGCTCAGCAAGCGCACGAACCGCTGCCTTCTTCATTTCCGCGTTGATCCGCGTCGCCCCGACATCCAGGGTGCCACGGAAAATAAACGGGAAACCGAGCACGTTATTCACCTGGTTGGGATAATCCGAACGTCCTGTCGCAACCACCGCATCCGGTCGAACCTCCCGCGCCTCATTGTACCCGATCTCCGGGTCCGGATTTGCCATTGCAAAGACAATCGGCCGAGCCGCCATCCGGCGGATCATTTCCGGCTGAACCAGGCCGCGACCGGAAACTCCCACAAAGATATCCGCATCCCGAATCGCCTCTTCCAGCGTTCGACAAGAAGTCTTTTGAGCAAAACCCGCCCGGTAGGTCTCTAAATGGGGACGGCCCTCATAAACAACCCCTTGTCGATCACAGAGGGTTATCTGCTCCCGAGTCATTCCAAAATTCATGAACATCCTGGCGCAGGCAATCGCTGCCGCCCCCGCCCCGGAAAAAACCACCCGGACATTTTGAATCTTCTTGTTCTGAATTTCGAGGGCATTCAGGAGGGCCGCCGAGGCGATGATCGCCGTTCCATGCTGGTCATCATGAAATACCGGGATGGAAAGGGCCTCAATGAGTCGCTCCTCGATCGCAAAACAGTGCGGCGCCTTGATATCCTCCAGATTGATTCCTCCAAAGGTCGGCTCCAGCGCCTTGACAACCGCGATAAAAGTTTCCGGATCTTCGGCATTTACCTCCAGATCAAAGACATCGATATCCGCGAATTTTTTGAAAAGGATCCCCTTCCCCTCCATCACCGGCTTGGCCGCCAAGGGCCCGATCGCCCCCAACCCCAACACGGCGGTTCCGTTGGTGATCACCGCCACCAAATTTCCCCGGCTGGTGTAATCGAAAGATTTTTTTGGATCTTCGGCAATCTCCAGACAAGGTTCCGCCACCCCCGGGGTATAGGCGAGAGAAAGCTCTTTCTGGTTGCTACACGGCTTGGTCGCTCGAACCTCGATCTTCCCGCGTGGCTCACGGGAGTGATATTCTAACGCCTCTTTTCGAGTAATCATCGTCCACCCATCCCTCATGTGAGGACCTCAAGTCAAGCGGCTCTCGATCATCCCAACAGCTTAGGGCTTGGCGGCGGCAGCCACGGTGTGGGCCACATGGTCGTGAAGACGGGGATCCAAGGGATCGGGAACAAGTTCCTTATCCGGCGTCTGTTCCACGATCGCCTGAGCGGCCGCAAGATACATCTTTGGAGTCAGCCGGGTGGCACGGGCCTCAATGGCCCCTTTCAAAATCCCCGGATACCCCAACAGATTGTTCACTCGGCTCCCGTCACTGGCAAAAGAGGCCCCCGCCTGGATCGCCTCCGGAATAGAAATTTCCGGATATGGATTTGAAAGGGCCAGAATGATCTGTCCCTTGCGGACAATCTCCGGTCGGATTAACCCCTCTTGACCGGTCGTCGCAACCACCAGGTCTGCCCTCTTCATCACCGCTTCGACCGACTTCTCAATTTCTCCCCCCATTTTTTTAATCCGTTCACAGGCGGCTAGTTGCACATCTGTCCCTACCACCGGACGACCGGTATAAACCATCGCGAGTTGCGCAATCGCCGAACCGGCTGCTCCAAGCCCAATCTGCCCGACCACCATTTTTTTTAAATCCTTGCCGACCAGGCGACAGGCGTTAATCATGGCAGCAAGCGAAACAACCGCGGTCCCATGCTGGTCGTCATGCATCACCGGAATCTGCAATCGCTGAATCAGTTCCGATTCGATCTCATAACAATCGGGTGTCTTGATATCTTCCAGATGAATCGCGGCATAACCGACCGAGAGGGCGACCACGATTTCTATGAACTGTTTTGGGTCCTGGGACTGAAGCAAGATCGGCACCATATTGAGTCCTGAAAACTGAACAAAGAGGGCCGCCTTCCCCTCCATGACCGGTAACGAGGCAACCGGACCGATATTCCCAAGCCCCAAGACTCGACTCCCATTCGTCACCAAGGCAACGGTTCGACTCTTGCCGGTAAACTCATTCGCTGCCTCCGGATCGTTCTGGATCAGCTTGGAAATAGCCGCAACCCCGGGGGTGTAAACCTTGCGAAGATCCCCGATCGATTTAACCGGGTAACGGGGGGTCACCAGAAGCTTGCCGCCTCGGTGAAGCTCCATCACTTCGTCAATCACCCCTTCCAAGTGGGTCTCCGGAATCTTTCTGACCGCCTGAATGATCCGCTCCAACTGCTTCTCATCCAGACAAATCACCGAGATATCCCGGACGGTATAAAAATTTCCCACGGAGAGGGTACGGATGTCTCCGATATCCCCTCCGCCGGCGGCAATCGCATTGATCACCTTGGAGAGGACCCCGATCTGCTGCTGATTTTTGACCCGGAGGGTCTTGATAACCCGACGTTTTTCGGCCACGGTTTAACCTATCTAATCACTCACCCTTGCGCAATACTTGATAACGCCCCCTTCCGATAACTCACCCTTCACCTGAATCAAGGGGTTGCCTCTATCCCTCTCTTACATTAAGAGAGGGATTCCGCTTTCCCCCTCCCTTAAGGTAAGGGAGGGGGCCAGGGGGTGAGTTATGAAGGTTGACCACATCGGCATTGCTGTCTCCAACTTGAAAGAAGCGGTTGAGATTTATACGAAGCTACTGGGCAAGAAGCCGGACCACTTTGAGGAGATTGTCGAGCAAAAGGCGAGGACCGCCTTTTTTGCCATCGATGATACGAATCTGGAATTGCTGGAATCGACCTCTCCCGATGGTC
Organism: uncultured Pseudomonadota bacterium; assembly: GCA_964471095.1. Taxonomy (GTDB): domain Bacteria; phylum UBA10199; class UBA10199; order JACPAL01; family JACPAL01; genus CAYYFU01. The sequence goes on along the minus strand of CAYYFU010000095.1, from coordinate 1,781 downwards.
CGATCGGAAGGTTTATCGCGAAACAGGGGCGGGGCGGGATCCATCATGTTTGCATTCAGGTCGAAAATATTGAAAAAGTCTTGGAGGAATATAAGAGACAGGGAATTCAGTTGATTGACGAGAGACCGCGCCTCGGCGCCCACGGCAAAAAAATAGCGTTCGTGCATCCGAGATCAACCGGAGGTGTTTTGCTGGAATTATCGGAGAAAAAATCATGACCCAAAAAATCCATCCAAATCAGGCGTTGTTTGCCGGCGAGAAGCCGTTCCCGATCGTCCCCTGCTGTGAGCATTTCGCCGGCTCCGAAAAATTGATCACGAAGGCGCTCGAACTGCAAAACCAGAAGGGGGGGGTCTTCGATATCACGATGGATCTCGAGGACGGCGCCCCGCAAGGCAAGGAAAAAGAGCATGCCGAGATGATCGTCGCAATGCAGAAGTCGGCGCTGAACAAACATAAGATGAGCGGGATCCGGATCCATGACTTCACGAATCGGCACTGGCGGCAGGATGTTGATATTGTCGTTCCCGGCGCTGGGGAGTCGGCCGCATACATCACGCTCCCGAAACCGACTGCCGCGGGACAGGTGAAGGAGATGATCGGTTACATCCAGCAGGTCGCCAGGAAATCCGGAATCAAACGGGAGATCCCGATCCATGTCCTCGTTGAAACCCACGGGGCACTCCGCGACGCCTTTGAGATCGCCTCCCTCCCCTGGATGCAGGTGCTCGATTTCGGTCTGATGGATTTTGTCTCCGGCCACCACGGCGCCGTCCCCGACTCCGCGATGCGTTCGCCCGGGCAATTCGAGCATGCGTTGCTGGTCCGCGCCAAGACGACCGTGGTCGCCGCGGCATTGGCGAACGGGATCGTCCCGGCGCACAACGTGACGCTCGATCTCAAGAATCGGGAGCAAACCTTGGCCGATGCCAAAAGGGCCCGCTATGATTTTGGTTTTTTGCGGATGTGGTCGATCTACCCAACCCAGATTGACGCGATCGTCGAGGCGATGCAACCGGACCATTCGCGGGTCGAAAAGGGTTGCCAGATCTTGCTCGCCGCCCAGGAGGCAAATTGGGGGCCTATTCAATTCGAAGGGGAATTGCACGACCGGGCGACCTATCGTTATTTTTGGGAGCTGGTCCAGATGGCGCGAGTCTCCGGCCAAAAACTCCCCGACACCGCCGAACAGGCGTTTTTCAAATAAGGTTGCGTCTTTTTTGACGACCCGCTAGAAATCCCCGCATGGAGACCCAACCGGCGTTAGAGGCGGCCCAAAAGGTCCTTGATCAGGCAGGGAGATCTCTCGCCAAACAGGATCTCGAAACCTGCCAGGTCGCCGCCTATGATTTCGCCTGGAGGGCCGCCGAGCTCTACGCCGCCAACAGCTTGCATCATTATGCCACAGATCAAGGAGAGCTGGAAAAGGAGATCTCGAAACTTTTTATCCAGGAAATCATCGAAGGTAAAAAGGATGAAGGGGCCGTCAAAAAAGCGGCGCTCCTGATCCGGGAAAAAGGTCACGGCGGGAGCTACGGGCTGGACGACCAGCACCAGATGTTCCGCGAAACTTTCAAAAAGTTTGCCGAAGAAAAGGTGATGCCGATCGCCGAAAAGGTCCATCGTCAGGATCTGCTGATCCCGCAGGAAATCATTGATGGCCTGAAAGAACTCGGATGCTTTGGCCTCTCACTTCCGCAGAAGTACGGCGGCTTTCAGGATGACTCCCAACCGGATCATACCGGGATGGTGGCGGTGACTGAAGAGCTCTCGCGCGGCTC
>CAYYFU010000094.1:0-6326 GCA_964471095.1 uncultured Pseudomonadota bacterium | reverse complement strand
CTGGTCTCTTTTGGAGACCGTGCGACGCTTTGCCTGGGGCATTACGATGAGACGCCGAAGATCCTCCGAGATCTCGGGGTCGGACCGCTGGACGGGATTTTACTGGATCTCGGCGTCTCATCACTGCAGTTGGACGAGCCGTCTCGGGGGTTCAGTTTTCAACGGGAAGGGCCACTCGACATGAGGATGGATAGACAAACGGCGGAGACGGCCGCCGACTTGGTCAACCAACTCTCCCAAAAAGAATTGACGGAGATTTTTTCCAAATACGGCGAGGAGCCGGCCGCGAAACGGATTGCGGAGGCGATTGTCACGGCGCGAAAACAATCCCCACTCCGAACGACCCGAGAGTTGTCGGCTTTAATCGAAAAACGAATCTTCCGCCGGGGCCGGTTGCATCCAGCGACACGTATTTTTCAGGCGCTCCGTCTGGCGGTCAATCAAGAACTGGAAAGATTGGATCGGTTTCTGACTTTTTTCCCGGATCTTTTAAAAACGGACGGGCGCGTTGCCCTGATCGCCTATCATTCCCTGGAGGATCGTCGCATCAAGCAATCGTTCAAGGCCTGGAAGGAGAAAGGGACGCTGTCCCTCGTCACAAAAAAACCGCGCCAACCGGATTTTGGGGAAACTTGCCGCAATCCCCGAGCCCGTTCCGCGAAACTGCGGGTTGCCGAAAAGCGGGAGGGATCGACATGAAAAGATGGACGCCATCGACCACCTCTCGTCGTCGGGTCGTGCATTCCCAGAAGATCTCGGAACGCCGCTTCCTTAAAAAAGCGGGGATTTGGCTTGCGGTGATTTTTGTCTCGGCCCTGCTCCATGTGGCGACCCGGGTTCAGGTTGTCCAGACCGGGTATCAGATTCGCCAGCTGACCGAGCAGCAAGAAACTCTCAAGGGGGAACAGCATACCTTGCGTGTGGAGGTGGCGACGCTTCGATCACCCGTCCGATTGGAAAAGGTGGCTCAGACGCTGGGACTGAAACGACCGCCTGAAAAGCAGGTAACGTTACTTTCTTCACGGACTCCATGAGATCGAAAAAATTATTTTACAGCCGTGAAAATCGAGCCCAGATACGCAAGCGGACCGCCGTTATCCTGCTCTTCTTTCTTCTCTTCTTTGGTCTTCTTGCCTATCGCTGTTTTTTTCTCCATCTCGCTCCGGACCGGCGCCTTCAACGCTTGAGCCAACGACAATATCAGTCGCGAGTCGCCTCGCGTGGAACCATCTATGATGCCCGCGGGGAAGAATTGGCGGTGAGTGTCCCGACGCTCTCTCTGGCCGCTCGTCCGGCGCAGGTGGCCGCCCCCCGCCTCTTGGCGCAGGAACTTTCCCGGAAACTTTCTCTTTCCTCTTCGAGTCTTTATGAAAAACTGGCCTCGGGGAAAAAATATGTCTGGATCAAACATCATCTCACTCCCCAGGAGGCCTCTTGGCTCAAAAGAGGGGATTTCCCCGGTCTGGAATTCGTTGAAGAGGCGCGCCGCTTTTATCCCAATCGGGAATTGGGGGCCCAGATTCTGGGGGCGGTCGGTATCGATGGATTGCCGCTGGGGGGGGTCGAGCTGGCCTATCAGGAAATTCTCACCGCTTCCTCGGATCTTTGGCTCACGTTGAATAAGTCCATTCAATATACCTTGGAAACAGAACTGGATTCTCTTTGCGATCAATCCCGGGCCAAGGCCTGCACCGGCATCGTCATGGAGCCACGGACCGGGGCGATTCTCGCCATGGCGTCATTCCCGACCTTTAATCCAAACCAGTTTCAAGATTACGACTGGAGTCGCTGGAAAAATAGGGCCATTACGGATGGTTTTGAGCCAGGCTCCATCTTCAAGGTCATTTTAGCTGCGGCCGCCCTTGAGTCGGGTGAGGTGAGGCCGGAGGATCGCTTTTTTTGTGAAAACGGCTCACTGCAAATCGGCAAGCATGTCATTCACGATCACCGTCCGCACGGCTTGCTGACCTTTCGCGAGATTCTCAAAGTTTCTTCGAATATCGGCTTTTTCAAGATCGGACAACGAGTGGGGAAAAAGGAATTTGGCCGTGTGATCGAGGCGCTCGGCTTCGGTCAGAAGACCGGTATCGACTTTCCCGGAGAGGAAAATGGACGGGTTCGTCCCGTCTCGAGCTGGCGTGACATTGATTTTGCCAACGTCAGTTTTGGTCAGGGAGTTCGGGTCACTCCCCTGCAAATTGTTCGGGCTTTTGCGGTGATTGCCTCGGGGGGTTACGACGTCCGTCCCCATTTTGTCCGAAAGGTGACGAATGCCGAGGGAAAGGTCATTTGGGAGGCGGCCACTTTCCCCCGGCGGATCTTGAAAGAAACAACGGCCCAGACTTTATCCACGATGCTGCTGGAAGTGACCGAGGAGGGGGGGACCGGTGTCCAGGCGCAGATTCATGGTTATGCGGTGGCCGGCAAGACCGGAACAGCCCAAAAAATAAAGAAGGGACGCTATTCCCACACTGATTTCATGAGTTCCTTTGTCGGTTTTGCCCCGGCGAGCCAGCCGCGCGTGGTGACGTTGATCGTCGTCGATGAACCGCGCGGAGAGATTTATGGCGGGGTTGTCGCCGCGCCTGCGTTTCGCAAGGTCTCCTGGACCGCCTTGAGAGAACTGGGGGTCTCCCCCGAAGAGGCGGTTCCCTCCCAACCTATTTTAACGGAGGCGAAACTTTCGCCGTGGAAACTGGAAGAGGTCTGGGCGTTGCAAAAGGTGGAGGCGAAGGAGGAAGGGGTCCCCGATTTTCAGGGGCTCTCCATGCGGGAGGTTTTGGGAATGTTGGAGAGCAAAAAGATTCCGGCGGAACTGATCGGATCGGGAGTCGCCTATCAACAGACACCGGCCCCCGGGACCCACCTGGAGAAAGGACAGATGTGTCGGATTTTCTTTCGTTCCCGGTCGTAACGAAATTTGAGATGAAACTTTCCACTCTTTTTCAGGGAATTCAGAAAATTTCTCCCCGGGAGGATCGGGAAATCCGGAGCCTCGCCTATGACTCGCGTCAGGTCCAGAAGGGGGGACTCTTTGTCGCGATCCCGGGGAACCTGCAGGATGGGCAACGGTTCGTCCCGGAAGCTGTCTCCAAGGGGGCCGAGGCGTTTGTGGTCCAGAAAAAGATTCCGTCCCTTGCCGGTTGGCAAATGGAAACAGAGGATCCCCGTCGACTTTTGGCCGACCTGGCGGCCCGCTTTTATGGCGAACCGTCGCTTTCTCTTCGTCTGATCGGGGTGACCGGGACGAATGGAAAAACCACGCTGACCTACCTGATGGAATCGATCCTCCGGGAAGCGGGACGAAAGCCGGGGGTCATTGGGACCGTCAATTACCGTTACCATTCGGTTGTCAAACCGGCGCCGACCACCACCCCGGAATCGCTCGATCTCCAGGAACTGTTGCGGGAAATGCGACAACAGGGGGTTACCGATGTTGTGATGGAGGTTTCTTCCCACGCGCTCGATCAAGGAAGGGTTCGGGGGATTCATTTTGATGCGGCGGCCTTTACGAATCTTTCCCGCGACCACCTCGATTATCACCGGACACTCGAGAATTACCTGGCTGCCAAGCGGCGGCTTTTTGACGACTATCTCCCGGCCAGTCGCAAGCCGGAGAAATTTGCCGTTCTCAAGATGCGAGACCCGAAGGTGGCGGGTCTGGCGGGACAACTCTCGGTCCGGGAGATTCGGGTGGGTTCCCAGGAGTCCGATGAAGTCGGTGTCGTTCGACAGGATCTTTCGGAGCAAGGGATTCAGGCCACAATCCGCGTTGCAGGGAAAAAAATTGAGATTCATTCTCCCCTGATCGGCTCCTTTAATCTTGAAAATCTGTTGGTGGCGGTGGGTCTTGCCTACGGCATTGGGATTCCGTTTGATAAAATCGCGAGTGGCTTGAAAAAGGCCCAACCGGTTCCGGGACGCCTGGAATCGATCCCGAACCGGGCCGGAATTCAGGCCTTTGTCGATTACGCGCATACCCCGGAGGCGCTTGCCGGTGTCGGCCAGGCCCTCCGCCCTCTCTGTCGAGGGCGACTGATCACGGTCTTTGGGTGTGGAGGGGATCGGGACCGGGGCAAGCGCCCTGAAATGGGACAGGAGGCGGGCCGCTTCAGTGATTGGGTGATTGTGACGTCGGATAATCCGCGTCGTGAAAATCCCGAGACGATTATCGATGAAATTTTGCCCGGGCTCAAAATCTCTCCGATCGATCCATCACATGTCCTGAAAATTTCCGACCGTCGTCAGGCGATCGAAAAAGCGGTTAAGCTCGCTGAACCCGGGGATCTCATTCTGGTCGCCGGCAAGGGACACGAGGATTACCAGATCCTGGGAGACAAAAAAATCCATTTTAGTGATCAGGAGGTACTTCGGGAGTTGTTGGGTTCATGAGGATGTCGATGCGAGAAGTTCTTGAGACGACCGGAGGAAGGCTTTTGAGTGGGACACTCGACCGGAGAATCACCGGTGTTTCCACCGACACCCGAACCTTGAAAAGGGGAGATCTCTTTGTGGCGCTTCAGGGGGAGCGATTTGACGGCCACACCTATGTTGGGGAGGCGGTTAAGAAGGGGGCATGCGGTTTGATAGTCAAACGAGGGGTCAAGTTTTTGAAAAATTGCGCGGTGATCCGGGTTAAAGATACCCTCAAGGCGCTAGGAGATCTGGCCGCCAGCTGGCGGCATCGTTTTGGGATCCCGGTGATCGCGGTGACCGGTTCAAACGGCAAGACAACCACCAAAGAGATGATCGCCGCCCTCCTCTCTCAAAAGTTTCATCTCCTGAAAACCGAGGGAAATCTCAACAACCGGATCGGATTGCCCCTCATGCTGTTTCGACTTTCCGCCCGTCACGAGGTGGCTGTTCTGGAAATGGGAATGAATCTCCCGGGTGAAATTTCCCGCCTGGCGGAAATCGCCTCTCCCACCGTGGGGGTGATTACGAATATCGGTCCGGCCCATCTGGCCGGATTAAAGTCCGTGGCTGGGGTGGCACGAGCCAAGGGGGAGTTGTTGGATCGGCTTCCTCGTCTCGGGGTGGCGGTGCTCCCGTATGATTCTCCCTTTTTTCGGACCCTCAAGCGCCGTTCTGTTTCCGATCTGGTTTCCTTCGGGTGGAAACGGAAGGCAACGGTTCGGGCCGAAAAGATTCAACCGAAAGGTTTGAAGGGGGTCCGATTTTGGGTCCGGATGCATGGAGAGCTCTTGTCTTTTTATATGAAGCTTCTGGGGCGGCATAACGTCACCAATGCGCTTGTGGCATTGGCGGTGGCTGATCGATTCGGTCTTTCCGTCCGTCAGATGCAAAGAGGGCTTTTGTCGGTTGTGCCGCCTCAATCCCGAATGGAGATCTTTTCGTGTGGTGATTCGGTGGTGATCAATGACACCTACAACGCCAATCCCGAGTCGATGACCCAGGCGTTGCAGTTTTTGGGAGAAATTTTTTCTTCCTTTCTAAAAAGAAAGCGACCGCGTCGCGTGGCGATCCTGGGGGATATGTTGGAGTTGGGGCGGCAGAGTGTGACCGCCCACCGACAGATCGGTCGAAAAGCGGCCCAGGCGGCTGACCTGCTGATTGCCGTTGGACGTTACGCCCCGGCGGTCAGGCAGGGAGCCTCGGGTGCGAAACTTGCCGGGAAAATTTTTACTTTTCCCCAGGTGGAGAAGTTGCTTCCCCAACTTTCACATCTGTTGAAAAAGGACGATCGGATTCTCGTGAAAGGGTCACGCGGGATGAAAATGGAACGGGTCATCGAAGCGATCCGGGAGGGGAAGAGATAATGCTCTACGCGATTTTTTATCCGCTCGCGGAACAGTTTATCGGGTTCAATCTGTTTAAATACATTACCTTTCGAACCTTCGGCGGGATGTTGACCGCGATGGCCCTCTACTTCCTGTTTGGGGCCCGGCAGATCCGGTTGTTGCAGAAGGCCCAGATCGGTCAATCGATTCGTGAGGAGGGGCCCAAGCATCATCAAGTCAAGGCGGGGACTCCCACGATGGGAGGGATTTTGATAGGCCTCTGCATTTTGGTCTCGACCTTGCTGTGGATGGATCTGCGGAACGTGACGGTCTGGACGGGACTTATTCTCTACCTGGCGTTCTTTTTCATCGGGTTTGCCGATGATTGGAAAAAAATCCGGCGACGAGGCAATTTGGGCCTGAAAGGTCGCACCAAATTCCTTCTCCAGATTGTGATCAGTTTCATGGCGATGTGGGTCTATTTTACCTGGTCTCCTGCCGATACCCAGCTCTCCCTGCCTTTTTTCAAAGGGATTCGGCCGGATCTCGGTCTTTGGTATCTCCCGTTCGCCGTTTTTGTGATTG
>CAYYFU010000093.1:0-6372 GCA_964471095.1 uncultured Pseudomonadota bacterium | reverse complement strand
CGCTGGCAGGAGACCGATCCTTACGATGATAATCCGGATGATGACGATCTTGATGACGACGAGGATCCCTGTCCCCATGTGCCGGGCCCTTACCCCCCGACCGCCAAGAATCCCGATGGGGATTACAGTTGCCTGAAAGAACTCTGTCTGATCAACGAGACGATCCCGGAGATCAAGAGGCTCAACCCATCCCTCGATAGCGACGATGACGGCCGGTATGACGTCAAAGAGGATGTCGATGGCAACTGCCGGTTGAAGACGGCCGCGGAAGATCCGACGACGATTGAGTCAGATCCTTATGAAAAGAAGACAGATACCGACGGTCTGAAGGATGGTGATGATCACTGCCCGCAAGACCCCAACATTCGTTGCCTGGGGATCTGTGCCGGTTCAGGTGGTGGGACCGATTGCGGTGTCGGTCAGGCGTATGACGCCAAGTTTGACAGTTGCCGTGACCGGAACTTTGACTCGGATGGCGACAATATTTTTGACTCGATCGAGGACCAGAACGGGGATTGCCTTTATCAAGACCCCTTCTTGCAAGCGCCGCCACAGATCGTCGGTCTTGAGACCGACTGGCAGAAGGCGGACACCGACGGGGATGCCGGTGAGGCGGGGCCGGGGAGCAACAACTGGGGGGTCGGGACCGACCAGTTCGACCGTTGCCCGCATCTAAGCCCGAACCCGGAGACCTATCCTGATTTAAAAAACCCGGATCCGAAGGCCCCTGGATCGGTGAGGGAGATTGTCGAAGGTCTGTGGGATGAGACGTTCACCTACCCCCATTGCCTCATTTATTACTGCAGTCCGGCGATGGGACGACTTGAGTTCACGATTGCCGCGCCCGGCAGCAGCGGGCAGTGCGATATCAGTTGTGACATCGATGGGGATGATATCCCGAATTATCAGGAAAACCCCTCCGGGAGTTGCCGTGCCGGCGAGCCGGACACCCTGGAGACCGACCCGTTGAGTGACGACTCGGACAATGACGGGGTGGATGACGGGGACGACCCCTGTCCCAATCTCCCGAACGTGACCGAGTGCCCGGTGATCTGTCCGGAGCGTCAGCCGGACAGCAATTTCTGGAATTGGGACCTCGACAAGGACGGCCTGTTTAACAAGGATGAAGACGTCAACAAGGACTGTGAACCGGGGCCGTTTGAGACGAACATGTTTGTCAAGGATTCCGATGGGGACGGGCGGGATGACAAGGTCGATGCCTGCCCCTGGGACCCGGATGAACACTGTCTGCTCCTCTGCGACCCGGATACGACCTATGCCGATTGCACCAAGGATGCCGACGGCGACGGCCTGACCAACTGCGAAGAGGACTCGAACAAGAACTGTATCTATTTCGGTCAGACCGGCGGCGGTTCACTGATTGAGGACTTTGACACAAATATTGCAAATCGAGACTCCGATGGTGACGGCCTCTCGGACCTAAAAGATGGTTGTCAAGGGGACAGCGGCAATGCCGTGATTGATCCGGCGGTTATTGTGCTCGCCTCCGATGAAGAGATGGGTTGTGCCCGACAGCAGTGTATCCAGGCGACCGGCCGGAACCCCGGCAAGTTGAAGGACTCCGATCGGGATGCGATCCCGGATATCGTCGAGGACCCCGACCTGAATTGTGAAGTGACCGCGGGGGGTGACGGCCAGACGATGGAGACCGACCGGTTTGATGATGACACCGATGACGACGGGTTGAAGGATGGGGTGGAGGACAAGAATTTGGACGGCAAGGTTGCCGTCGACGCGCAAGGAAACCTCCTGGAGACCGACCCGCGTCTCGCCGATTCCGACGGCGATCTAATCCCGGATGGGATCGAGGATTTTAACCATAATGGACGGGTCGACTTTGGGGAATTGGACCCTCGCAAGCGGGATACCGACGGGGACGGGATTCCGGACAATATCGAGGATAACAACCTGAACGGGATCTGGGATGGCGGCGAGGCGCGGCCGACCGGCCCTTGCGTGGAGACCGGGAATAACGGCTTTCCGGAGACCTCCGGTTACCTCAAAGATTCCGATCTCGACGGGATTGACGACAACAAGGAAGATATGAACATGAACGGTGTCTTTACCGATGTGATCAAGCTGTTCCGGGGGAAGGATGCCCAGCAGGCGGTCGAACCGGACACCAGCGCGGTTGTGGACTTTGGTGAGACGCATCCTTGCGACGCGGACACCGACGACGACGGCCTGACCGACAGGACCGAGGACAAGAACGGCGACGGGATTCTGGATATCGCCGCCGGCGAAACGAGCCCGATCTCTCCCAACACCTACGGCGAGTCGGATATCTCCCGGATGCAACGCCGCCTTGGAATCAACGGCTGTTCGCTGATTCCATAACGCCCCCTCACCCCTATTTCTACCCCCCTTCATCCCCCCTTACAAAGGGGGGAATATCATTTCCTCCCCCTTTATAAGGGGGAGGTTAGGAGGGGGTAGCTCAGAATATTGAAAGCACGACTCCTGCCAGAAACACGATTGAGATATACCCATTCATATTGAAAAATGCCGCGTTCACCTTGGAAAAGTCATTCGGTTTGATCAATCGGTGTTCGTAGCCGATCAAAAAGGTACAGAGGGAAAGGGCCAGATAAAAAGGCCAGGCTGCCTGGATCAAAAATCCAAACAGGAACCAGCAACCGAGCGTGGCCAGATGAAAGATCCGGGAGGCGATCAACGCCTTTGGGATTCCGAATCGCACCGCCAGGGAGTGGAGTCCTTCCTTTCGGTCAAATTCGAGGTCCTGCGTGGCATAGATGATATCAAACCCGGCGACCCAAAGCGTGACTCCCAAACCGAGAAGTATGGGAGAAAGAGCGAAGCTCCCGGTCACCGCGATCCAGGCCCCGACCGGCGCGAGTCCAAGCGCCAGCCCCAAGAAAAGGTGGGAAAAATCGGTGAACCGCTTGGTGTAGGAGTAGAAAAAAAGCAGAAACAGGGCAAAGGGGGAGAGCAACATGCAGAGCGTATTGATGAAACCTGCTGCGATGGCGAAGAGGATACCGGCGTAGACTGCCAGAGAGAGGGCGGTCTTTTTTTTGATGATCCCTTTGGGGATCTCACGGATTGCGGTGCGCGGGTTTTTGGCATCGAGTTCGGCATCGAGGTAGCGGTTAAACGCCATCGCGGCGGTCCGTCCCGAAACCATACAGATTAGGATCAGTAGAAATGTCCTGAGGGAGGGGAGCCCCTGGCCTCCGGAGGGCAGGCCCTGGGCCGCCACCAGCATCGCCGACAACGCAAACGGCAATGCAAAGATCGTATGGGAGAATTTGATGAGGGATAGAATATTCTTTAATTGCCCCATCTCTCCCTCAAATCATTCTCAATCCCCATCTGATCCAACACCCTCGCCACCACCGTCTCCACCGCCTGCTGGATCGTTTTTGGTTTGGAATAAAACGATGGGATCGCGGGAAGCACGACCGCACCGGCAAGCGTCACCAGTTTCATGTTCTCGATATGGATGAGCGATAACGGGGTCTCCCGTGGCACAAGGATCACCCGGCGCCGTTCCTTGAAAAAAACATCGGCGGTGCGGGCGAGCAGGTCGTCGGAATACCCATGGGCGATCCGCCCCAGCATCCCCATACTGCAGGGGATCACGACTAACTGGTCATACTGGGCCGAACCACTTGCAAAGGGGGCACTGAAGTCGCGACTTCCATAAAATTTGAATCCGCACTCGCGATAGTCGATCCCACACTCCTCCCGGCCGATCTCGAGGGCGTTCTCCGAGGCGGTGATCTCGACCATGTGCGAGGTTGTCTTCAGGAAGTCGAGCAGGGTCTTCGCGTAGATCGCGCCGCTGGCCCCGCTGATTCCAATTACCAGTTTCATATTTTATCCGCCACCGACCTCACCCCGCCCTTCGGGCACCCCTCTCCTGAATTCAGGAGAGGGGACGGGGGTGAGGTCTTTTCTGCCACGACCAGCCCGCTTATCCCTCCCGTCAGCCGCTCCGCTACCTTGACCGCAAAGCCGGTTTCTCTCAAAAGTTGGACATACTGGTCAAGGGTATAGAAACCGCGCACGGAATCGCGCAGGTGCCGGTACGCTTTTTTATGGCGAGAGACGACGAGGCCGATCAAAGGGATCACGAACTGCGCGTAGGTCAGATGCCAAGCCCAGGTGTACCAACGATCCGGACGAAAAAACTCCAAGACGACGAGCCGTCCCTTTGGGGAAAGGAGCTGATTGATCTTCTCAAGGGCGGCTCGATTGTCACTCAAGTTACGCAAACCATAGGCCGACATCGCCCCGTCAAAACTCCCGGCCGGTCGCACCAGCTTGTAGAAATCGACGCATTCGGTTGTGACATGGGGGCGCATTGCGAGGGGGAGTTTTTGGATCCCAAGCTCCAGCATCGGTTTGGAGAAATCGATGGCGGTGATGCGGAGGTTGGGTTGAATCTCCAGAAGTTCCCGGGTCAGCGCGAGGGTGCCGGCGCAGATATCCAGGACGTTTCGGCAGCCACGCAGGTATTGCACCGCCTGTTGGCGCCACCGGCGGTCAACCCCAAAACTCAATACGGTGTTTAAGAGATCGTATTTCGGGGCAATCGAAGAGAAAAGATCCCTAATTTGGTCCATATCTCATCCACCCTCTTTTTTACCTCTTCACTCATCCGCAACACCTCCGGCCACTCGCGGGTGAACCCCTCTTCCTTCCACTTGCGGGTCGCATCGATCCCCATCTTCGAGCCGTAGGCGAATTGCGGGGCGGCATGATCGAGGGCATCGACCGGCCCCTCGGCAAAAATGACGTCTCTCCGCGCGTCGATGTTATTTGAAACGCGCCACGCGACCTCGGGCAGATTCTGGACGTTGACATCTTCATCGACGGCGATAATGCACTTGGAGAACATCAACTGGCCGGTCCCCCAGAGGGAGTGCATGATCTTCTTCGCGTGGCCGGGGTACTGTTTCTTGATCGAAACGATCGCAAGGTTGTGAAAACAGGTCTCGATCGGGACACAGAGATCTTTTATTTCGGGAAATGTCATCCGGACGAGCGGCAGAAAGATCCGCTCGGACGCCTTGCCGATGAAGCCGTCTTCCTGGATCGGCGGGCCGACGATTGTCGTTAAATAGATCGGATCCTTCCGATGCGTGATTGCCGTGACATGAAAGCGGGGGTAGTCATCGGCAAGGGAGTAATATCCGGTATGGTCGCCGAACGGCCCTTCCTTCACCAACGGTTCCGAGGGATCGACGAACCCCTCGATCACAAAGTCGGCGTCGGCCGGGACCTCCATCTCGATCGTCTTGCAGCGAACCAGCTCGACCCCCTTCTTACGGAGGAATCCGGCGAGGATCAGCTCGTCGGCATTGTCCGGCATCGGTGCGGTCGCGGCATAGGAGTAAACGGGATCGCCGCCGATCGCGACGGCGACCGGGATTTTTTTCTTCAGTTCCCGATAGCGCTGAAAATGTTTGGAGCCCCCCTTGTGGATCTGCCAGTGCATCGCGGTCGTTTTCTGATCAAAGACCTGCATCCGGTAGGTGCCGACGTTCCGGATCCCCGTGTCAGGATCATTAGTAAAAACAATAGGATAGGTGATATACGGACCACCGTCCCCCGGCCAGCACTTGAGAGATGGGAGGACCCTGAGGTCCGGTTCCTTTTGGACAATCTCCTGGCAGGGGCCGGATGAAACGGTCTTCGGAAGAAAACTCCCGAACCTTGCGAGTTTCGGAAGCATCTTGAGTTTGTCGAGAAGTCCGGAAGGAGGTTGTGTCTTGATCAGCCCGTCAATTTCAACAGCGATCTCCTCGATATCCTCGACGCCCAACGCCCAGGCCATTCGTTTCCAGGTGCCGAACGCATTGATCAAGAGGGGAAAGTCGGATTTCTTGCCATCGATCTTGATGACGTTTTCAAACAGCAGGGCAGGGCCGCCCGACTTGGTGATCCGATCGGCGATCTCGGTGATCTCCAGTTCCGCCCGCACCGGTTCCTTGATGCGGCAGAGTTGGCCGCGTTCTTCGAGAAAAAAGACAAAGTGTCGACGAGAACGGTACATGGCCTTATCCACCCCCTCCTGGCCTCCCCCTTACAAAGGGGGAGGTGTGGCTCCCTCCCTTTTGTAAGGGGAGGGTTGGGGTGGGGTAGATCATCCTCCCTCCCACCATCGAAAAATTAACCTCATCGGCCAGCAACAACGCCTCATAGGGATCGACATTCTCCTTGAGGAGCGGGACACCCACGATATCCGCCTTCTTGCCCGGCTCCAGAGAACCGTGAGTCGCGCCCAGGCCCAGCGCATGGGCCGCCTCGCTCGTCGCAGCCGCGATCGCCTCGGCCGGCAGCTTCCGCACTTGGGTGCAGGCGAGCGAGAGGATCCTGCGCTTG
>CAYYFU010000092.1:4559-6412 GCA_964471095.1 uncultured Pseudomonadota bacterium | reverse complement strand
GGAGTTGGGTCGTCACGGCAGGGGGGACCTCCGATACCCTCCTCCCCTGTTCGGCAGGATCCAGTTGTTATGATGCCGAATGGGGGCCACATCCGATCTCGGGTACTCTGAGCGCCGCCTGGACGCCGCCGGAGGTGGCGGATCTCGTCGGTCCGATGGTGGTGCAGACGGTCCCCGCCGCGAACGCCGTCGGTGTCTCGGTCAATTCCACGGTCACCGTCACCTTTTCCGAGGCGATTGACCCGGCGACCCTGGAAGGGGGGTTTGGCTTCAACCTGACCAACAACGTTGAAGGGTCCGACAGCTCCGGGGCCGCCTCTTATGACAGCTCTACGAAGACCGCTACCTTCAGCTTCGCCGAACCGTTGGCGTTCAATACCCCTTACACGGCGACCGTCCAGACCGGGATCACCGACCTGGCCGGCAATCCCCTGGCGGAGATTTACCCCTGGTCGTTTACGACCGTTTCCCTCGGGACCCTCCCGACGCCGACACTGACCTCCCCCCCCGGGGATTACCAGGAGCCGTTCAACGTCCAGATCGACCCGCCCGCGGCCGGGTCAACCGTCTGGTACACACTGGATGGGTCCGATCCGGCTACCTCGGGGACGGCGGTTTTCTATTCAGCCCCCTTCCCCCTCACCACCTCCGCCACGGTCCGGACGATGGCAAGAAAGGAGGGGTGGGAGGATAGCGCCTCCGCCTCCGCCGCTTATCGTCTCTTCGGATGGGAAAGCTACGGGAACGACACCAATGCGATTGTCATGTCACTGGCGCGGGACGAGGGTCCGGGGGTTCTCTACGCCGGCGGCGCCTTTACCTTGATCGACGGGGTGGCGGCCAACCGGATCGCCAAGTTGGAGGGGGGCGTTTGGTCGCCGCTCGGCACCGGGACGAGCGGGACGGTTAGTGCCAACGTGAATGCGTTGGCGGTCGATCCGTCAACGGGACATCTCTATGCAGGGGGATATTTTGATCTGGCCGGGGGGGTGGCCGACACCAAAAAGATAGCGAAGTGGGATGGCTCCTCCTGGTCCCCGCTGGGGACAGGGATAGATAACGACGTGCGCGCCCTTGCCGCGGGAAACGGTGTCCTCTATGCCGGAGGGAACTTCACTACGGCGGGCGGGGTCGCCGCCAAGAATATCGCGAAGTGGGATGGGACCAGTTGGTCCGCCTTGGGGTCCGGGGCCAACTATCCGGTCAACGCCTTGGCGTTGGATCCCCAAGGGAATCTCTATGTGGGGGGGGGCTTCACCACGGCGGGGGGAATCAGCGCGGCAAAGATTGCCAAATGGAATGGAACCTCCTGGTCAACGTTAGGGACCGGGATGAGCGGTGTTGCTGTCAATACACTTGCCTTTGATTCTCTGGGAAATCTCTATGCGGCGGGATCGTTTTACCAGGCCGGTGGGGTGGCGGTCAGTAATATTGCCAAGTGGGATGGGACCTCCTGGTCGGCAGTCGGCGCCGGGGTCACCGGCGGCGAGGTCAAGAGCTTGAGGTTTGATTCCCAAGTTCTCTATGCCGGCGGATTTTTCACGCAGGCGGGAGGGGGGGCGGTCCCGTATCTGGCCAAATGGAACGGCGCCCAATGGACCTCGGTGGGGACGGGGGTCAATAGCTACGTGTATGCCCTGGCGGTTGATCCCCAGGACAGCCTCTCGCTCGGCGGGGCGTTTACCACCGTGGGCGGCCAGACTGCCTATCGTTTCGCCCGGTGGAAGAAAAAGTAGCGCCGGCCTGATCCTCACCACCGCCGCAAAAGAGGTGGCGCGTCTGATCTGATCATTCATTCGGGCGGATCGTCGGAAAATACCGTTGCGTGGCACGCAGGCAAAGCCGGAAGAAGG
>CAYYFU010000092.1:1344-4549 GCA_964471095.1 uncultured Pseudomonadota bacterium | reverse complement strand
AGATTTGAAACTTCTCCCATAAGCCGATGACCTGCAGACGGGCGACGGCGTTAGCCATCAAAAGGTACTGGGCGTCTCGGTTCGCCTTAAAGACGGACATTTTGTTGGCGTCGGAACCGGCACCCCGGAGGATATTTGGGAAGAAATACTTCTCCTGTTCCGCGATTTTCGGAAGGCGGGAATCGTGCATCTCTTCTCCATAGCGGAGTACCTCAAGCAACACCTTGACGACTTCCGCGAGGCGATCTTCATCCATTGCATCCAGCGGGCCAAAGACCCTTGCCGACTCATTCCGGAAAAAGGGCTGCTGATCGCGGGGAATGGAAATCTTCTTTGACAAGTTCGCGGCCGGCCTCTACCTCGCGCAATCTGCCATCGACCTTCCGATCGCGCCGAATCAAATGCATATCCCGCAGATGCCCCCACTCATGATCCATCGCCTGTTCCTCCCCGACGGTCGTCAGCCGTCGCGGTCCCCTCGCACCGAGTCCAAAGTTCTTAGTCTTGCCCTCCAGGGCAGACAAAAAGAGATACCGCGCCAACGGGTGCTCACTTCCATAGAGGGTGACGGTCTGGAAACCATGGCTCCTGGCAAATCGGGCGGCCGAGACGATCTGCTGTGGGCTGAAGATGTACATCGGATACTGGGAAGGCAAACGCCTGAAAAAGTCTGACGCATCCTGAAAAACGACCTGACAGGCGGAATCAAATGCCGGATGATCATGGGAGACGGTAAGACTTCTTGTCTGGCCGGTTTGACGGTCCTTGGCGACAAACTCCACAAAGTCGACGGCCTCCTTGGCTGCCGCGCAGGTCGCCCGGATTTCCTCGATGCTTGCCATGATCAGATTATCGGCGGGCCGGTAGAAAAGTTGCCCCCAATCTTTCCCGAATCTCTTATCAAAATGATAATAATTACCATAATGATAAGAATTCCATTGTCCCAATAAATATAACTGATTAAAATCATACTGTTTTTATGAAACCACTCTGGCATAATTCATGCAGTGACTTTAACTGACAGGTTTCTTCCATGAGACGACACAAGGCGACGACGGTTGTTTTTCTTACACTCCTGACTCTCCTCTTCTCGCTGCCGGTGAAGGCGGGACCGATTGATTTCATCAAGGGGATGTTTGGCGGTGTGGATAAGTCAGGGGATGCCCCTGAACCGATTCCTCAGCCCAAATTTGTCCCCCGCCAGATGATTGTGGAGCTTGTCAATGCCGAGGCGAACCTTCCGGAGATTGCGAAGGGGCGGTCGGACCTGAACAAGTTCGGAACCTTCCGGGAAAAACAGTTCCTCAAAAAGGCGGCCAGGGGGCTGGAGAAGAACAAGGTCAAGAATACGAAGCTGAAAGAAAAGCTGAAGACGGTCAAGGCAAAGGTCGAGAGGATCCGCCAGCTGGAGATAGACACCGATGCCGACATCGCCGAGGTCTGCAAGGCGCTGAAGGATGCCGGCCAGGTCCGGTTCTGCCACCCGAATTTCATCTACGAACCGGACGATGTGCCGACCGATCCTCTCTATGGACAACAGTGGGCGTACGACAATACCGAGGCGGAGGCGGGGTGGGGATTCGAGACCGGCGATGGAAGCGTTGTGGTGGCGGTGATTGACGTCGGGGTGGACTGGAACCACCCGGACCTTGCCGGCCGGATCTGGACTAACGCTGATGAGATACCGGGGAACGGAATTGATGACGACGGAAACGATCGTGTGGACGACATACGCGGGTGGGATTTCCGGTCGGATGACAACGACCCCGCCCCCGACCCCGATGAGATCCCGGACGCAACCAGCTCCAACTACTGGCACGGGACGGCGGTCTCCGGGGTGATCGGTGCGGTACCGAATAATGGAATCGGGATCGCCGGCCTGATGTGGGACGTCTCGATCATGCCGCTCCGGATCTGCTGGGAGACGACCTGCGTGACGGAGGCGATCTATTATGCGATCGCCAACGGCGCCGATGTCGTGAACATGAGCTTTGGAAACTATGCGAGCTCGAAATACGGCCCCGATACGACGGTTGAAGAGGCGATCCAGTCCGGGACCGACACCCTCTTTGTGGCAACGGCGGGAAATGACGAAACCGGCACGCTGCGATATCCTGGGGCGTTGGAGGAGGTTCTCTGTGTCGCGGCAACCGGTTTCGATGACAAGAGGGCCAGTTTTTCCAACTTCGGGCCCCAGGTCGATGTGGCCGCCCCCGGCGTTTCCATCTTCTCCACACTGCCGGTCGAAAGCGACGACGATGGAAGTGGTTACGAGTCCGTCAACGGCACCTCGTTCTCGGCCCCGTTCGTCGCGGGTCTGGCGGGGCTCATCAAGTCGCAGAACCCCGACTTTACCGTAGATCAGTTGAAAGAGCGGATCCTTTACACGGTAGATACAGTCACGCCCGATCAGGATATCGGAAACGGGCGGGTCAATGTGAGGAAGGCGCTCGATCCCGCCTATAATATCCGCCCCTTCGGTGTCATCCGGCGACCGAGCAGCAGGTATGAGTCCAGCGGATCGGCGGATCTTGTTGACGTTCACGGCGTCGTGTTGGGAGACACCTACACGCTCGAGATCCGTCCGCTTGGGGAGAGTGACTGGGCTCTCGTCGCCGAAGGGCCAGGGGATATTCTGCCTCTCGGTGTGCTCGGACAAATTCCCGCAGTGCCAGGCGTTTTTGATCTTAAACTGACGGTGACTGCCAGCAGCGCATCGGTCTCCTATACAAGGAGAGTCCGGCTGGTGAAGTTTCTCCCGGGCTTCCCTCGTTACGTTTCATACAGCGGCCAATATGTGACCGCCCGGCCCAACTTTGCCGATTTCGACGGCGATGGAAAGCAGGAGATTGTTGTCACCACGGGGAGCCATCTCCACGTCCTGGATTCCTGGGGAGCGGATCTGACGGGCTGGCGGAAGATCTTTCTCGGCGCCGGGGATCCTGCCATCGCTGATACAGCTGGCGTTGGGGCCTTTGCGAGCGCAGTCTTCGCCGCATCGACAGTATCGACAGTGAGGATCTACAATATTGACGGCTCCGTTCAGAGCGAGTGGTCGGGGCCGGCATATTTCCACTTTCTCTCATTAACTGATTGGGATCGCGATGGTGATCTGGAAGTGATCTTGGTCAATCAGAGTTTTGTTCACATCTATAACCATGACGGATCTCTCCATAGGGATCCGATCTCTTTGGAAGTTCTTGTG
>CAYYFU010000092.1:264-1334 GCA_964471095.1 uncultured Pseudomonadota bacterium | reverse complement strand
TGTGGGCGATTCTTTGGGAGGCCCTCCGGTGATCGCCGACCTTGATGGAGATGGTTACGATGATGTGGCATTGTTGCTTCGGTGGGAGGCCGGGCTGGCGACGGGACTTGTTCGTCACGACGGATCCGTTGCGACCCTGGACAGCGGTTCTAGTGAGCGCGACATGTCGCCGATAGCCGCCGATATCAACCGGAGCGGCGTTCCAAGTTTTCTCTACCCGTTATCTGCTGATGCCTTACGGGCGCGTAACATTGTTGAAGATCGCGTCTGGAACTGGAACCTCTCCAGTTTATTCATTTCGACGCAGAGTGAGACGAATTTTGACGGCCGGTCGGGGCTTGCGGCCTGCAACCTTGATGATGAACCGGGTTTGGAGATTGTGGGGGTGAGGGGAACCCAGGTTTTCGCCAAGAAACAGGGATCAGGCGGGGGTTGGGGCCCGATGCTTTCCGGGTGGCCTAAGACCATCCTATGGGGAGCAACTTCGTTGTACATGGCAGACAATTACGCCTCACCCCTGCTGGTCGACCTCGATGGCGACGGCAAGTGCGAGGTCTTTGTGGTGGCCGGCAGGGGCCAAATAAACGAGGCGGCGGTCTATTGCTGGGATTCCGGGGGGCACGCAATCGGAGGATGTCCTTTTCGGACCCAGATGATGCTGGGCACGCCGTTGGTGACAGACCTGAACGGTGATCAGGTTGCCGATCTGTTCTTCATTAATGCGTGGGGGTGGACGTATGCGTACAGTCTGGGCTATTCCTATGACCCCAAGGGGGTCGCGTGGGACCGATACGGGGGCAACCCGCGTCTCACGCGAACCCTTTCCTCCCGATGCGGTGATGGGGTCGTTGACGCCGTTCTGGGTGAGACCTGCGATGACGGGAACAACATCAATGAGGACGGCTGTTCGAGCACCTGTCTGGAAGGGGAGTGCGGCGACGGGTCGGTTCAAGGCCTGAAAGAGGAATGCGACGACGGCAACGTGGATGACAACGACGGGTGTTCTTCGACCTGCAAGGTCGAACCGCAGATCAGTTTTACCTCAAGTACAAATGCTCTGGATGAGGGCG
>CAYYFU010000092.1:0-254 GCA_964471095.1 uncultured Pseudomonadota bacterium | reverse complement strand
TGGGTAATCTCATCGGGGCGGCGAGATTGAGCAAGAGGTCGGACGACCCCGTGACATTCAGCTATGCCCTCTCCGGGAGCGCCCAGTTGGGGGTTGATTATTCTATCACCGGCGGTTCTGCCTCTCCGACAGGCACCATCACGATACCACCGGGTGAGTATTGGGGAGATCTTTATTACACGATGGTGGATGACCTGCTCGATGAGCCGGACGAGACGATTGTTGTGACCCTCTCCTTGCCGGTCAATGCGACT
>CAYYFU010000091.1:5372-6420 GCA_964471095.1 uncultured Pseudomonadota bacterium | reverse complement strand
CCAGCCGCCTCGCCGCCGGCGCTCCCGTCCAGCCGCTCTTTCCCAGGGCGCAAAGGGCCGCGGGCGACCGGCGCAAGAGCGCCTCCACCGACTCCGCAAGGAGCGAAAAATTCCGCTTCGCGGGGTCGCCCAAAAACCGGTCAATCAGCCGCCGGATCATCTCGCCCAGACTGGCGTCCGCCTCAGCCGCCATCTGCTTCAGCCGCCGGTATTGGCCCGTCTCCAAGAGTACCTGTGTTCGGTGCATAGTTACACCATTACATCTACATTGTACTAGGCCCTAATGTCAAGAACCCATGAACAACCCCGCGGCAATCCCGCGGGTAAAATTGGTCTGGGTCCAAAAAAGGTTGTGCAGAATTTGTAACTATTTAATTTTATTACAATAAATTATGAGTCGCACAGGTGGCCCACGCAACCCACCCCCCCCAAATTGCCGATAATACGAGTGAAGGAGGAGATTTGTCACAACCTGCAACAGTCGAGGGCCCTGTCAATGTTGGGCCGCTTCGATTCTTCTTCGCCCATCCGGAAACGTCACCGGCCTGCCGCAAAGGGGGGTGGGACGAACCCCGCTTTCTTTGCCACCCAGAACAACTCCCTATAAAGTCAGCCTTTGATCCTGAAAAGGGGTTGATCCTTCTCCACGGAAAAAAGGTCACGTTGGCTGAGGCGCTGAAGTTCCTCAAAACGGAATATGGGCTTCAGAGGCTTCGCAATCACAGCATCACCGTTGAAAATCTCCTGGATTGGAAGGGAGAGATCGCCGCGAAACACCACCTGAAAGGGGGAACCAGCTCGGAAGGAGATACCGCACTGGTTCTCTCTGAAAAGGTTTATCATGAGATCCCCTGGACAGGTGTGGCCCTCCCCCTCTATGCCGGATGGATCGGGGCTAATCACGTTTTCGTTATCAACAGAAACTTTACGCTGCTCGATCTTCTTGAGGAGGTCCAGAGTCAGAAGGGATCACTAAGATACACGTTGTTGGGAACCCATGGCGGTGAAGATGTGACTGGGGGAATTTACTTTCATGCCCAAGGAGGGG
>CAYYFU010000091.1:0-5362 GCA_964471095.1 uncultured Pseudomonadota bacterium | reverse complement strand
TTTTGTGCCCCCTTGGGAAGCGACCAAGGGGAAATCCCCCTTTGTTGACGGGGCGCGGCTCATTTGGTCTGCCTGTTTTAACGGCAACTCTGCTGGTGTGTATGTTTCACTCAGGCCCGTCCTGGAACGAGTCGACATCGACAAGAAACTCTTTATTGAAGCTAGCGCAAACCTCAACTTCCCTCCTTTTGGATTTGAGGGATCCCTGTTGAGTGGCGCCAAAAGATACATTGTGACCCCGGAAGACCTGTCAGGAAATGCCATCGCCCTGCGACGTGTTGGAAAATCTTCCATCAATTCAGGCCCCAGAATGCCCGACGTCCCTTAAATCCGAAATTTCGATCCTGCCTCGCATCTTGCAAATCACAGATTGGTGTTGCTTAGGCGTAAAAACCAATTTATGTGGAGAATATGCCGGAAATCAGCCGTTTTTTTGGAATGGTCATGGCCATCTACTACCGGGATCACACGCCGCCTCACTTTCACGTTAAATATTCCGGCTGCAGAGCCAGCATCGGCATTGAAAATCTGGCCGTTCTTGAGGGGCGTTTGCCCCGGCGTGCGTTGGCACTGGTCATTGAATGGGCCATTGAACATCGAACAGAATTGATGGATAATTGGAAGAGAGCGGCTAGTGGAAAGCCGCTTAAAAAGATCAGACCGTTAACTTAAGAGGTCGGAAAATGCGTTTCATAAAAAGAGTCAAGCATCTTAAGGAGTACGAATTGAGCCTTTCTTTTGGAGATGGCTCGGTGGCTGTTGTGAATCTGCGACCTTACCTTCGCGGCAAAATTTTCAGACCGCTCAAGAAAATTCCTTATTTCAAAAAAGTGAGGGTTAATCGCGACATCGATACCATCTTCTGGCCTAACGGGGCAGACTTTGCCCCCGAATTTCTCTACGCGATGGGCAGACGACACAAGAAACATTAGCAGACCGGTTTTTGCAAAGGTAATTTTATACTTGCAGTATTATACTAAAAGTATAAAATAAATCGCGTGAAGGGCTTCTATTTCGACCCGCTGCTGGAGGCCGAAAATATTTGCAACCTGGACCGCGAAAGGGCTCTCCTTCTCAAGGGGATTGATCGCGGAAAGAAGCTCGTCGTCTACGGCCCACGGAATTTCGGAAAGACGTCGTTGGTCAAAAACGTCGTGCTTCCCGAGTTTCGGAAAAAGAAGAAAGGGGCCTTTGTCCTCTTTGCCGACCTGATGGAGGTCAAGGATCTCGACGCGATCCACCACCGCATTTGCCTGAGTTTTCAGACATCGTTCGCCGAATCCTTCCCCGGCAGGAATCTTCTGGAGATGGCCAAGCGATTCCTCAAGGGGCTTCGGCCGGAAATCTCGATCGATCCCCTCACTTCCCAACCGACCCTTTCCCTTTCGGCGGACCTGTCGTTGAACCGCCTGACACTCTCAAAGATCTTCGACGTGATCAAGAAAGAGATCGCCGGCACGGTTCCGGTGCTGATCGTCCTCGACGAGTTTCAGGACATCGCCTTTGTGCCGGAGGCGCAGGGGTTATTCCGGCAGGCGTTCCAGGAAATGCAGGGCGTACCGATGGTTCTGATGGGATCGAAGCGGCACATCCTCTCGAGGATGTTCTCCGTTCCCAAGGCACCCCTTGCCTCCTTTGGCGAGGATATCGAATTTCACCCGATTCCCTACAAGGAATACCACGCCTATATTCTCGAACGCCTTCAACAAAGACGGCTCACGATCGATCTCGAAGGCGCCACAGTTCTCCAAGACGCCCTCTTCCGGATCCCCGAAGCGATCAACATTGTCTGCGACTTTCTCCATGCCAACCTTGAGAAACAGGCGCTGGGGAGGCAGGAGGTGTTTGACGCCATCGAAAAGGTGGTTGCATCGCGCCGGAGCCGCTACGAGCAGCTGCTGGCGCTGCTGACCCTCAAGGAAGAGGCGGTGCTGGTCGCCGTTGCGAAGGCGGGTGTCGTCAGGCAACCAACCGGACACGAGTTTCTTCGCACCGTCTCCGTCAGCCAGGGGGCAGTTAAAAAGATTCTTGACCACTTTTTGGACAAATCGATCGTCGACCGAAGCGAAAAGGGCTATCGGATCAACGACCCGCTGTTGCACTATTTTCTGCGGCGGTATCGATGAAAACCATCAGTCTGACGGATGCCGGCGGTGGAATTATTGACACCAGTGGAAATTAGTGATGGGTGAGGGTGATGAAGAAAATCGCCCCCTCGATTTTATCGGCCGACTTCGGGCGGCTGGCCGAAGAAATAAGGGCTGTCGAAAAGGCCGGCGCCGATCTGATCCACCTCGATGTGATGGACGGCCATTTTGTCCCGGTGATCACCGCCGGACCGATCCTGGTGGAGGCAGCCCGCCGGGCTACGAAGTTGCCGCTCGATGCCCACCTGATGATTGAAAATCCCGAAAAACAGATCCCCGATTTTGTGAAGGCGGGGGCCGACTCGATCTCGGTTCATTACGAGGCGTGCAAGGATTTGAAGGGGACACTCGCGCTGATCAGGAAATGCGGCGGCCGGCGATCCATTGCGGTGAATCCGGAAACTCCGATTGACGTCGTTTATCCGTTCCTCGACCAGGTCGAGATGATCCTGGTGATGACCGTGAACCCCGGTTGGGCGGGACAGGGATTTATCGCGGACTGCCTCCCCAAGGTTCAAGAACTCGCAAAAATTGTTCGCGAGAAGAAGCTCTCGATCGAGATCGAGGTCGATGGCGGGATCAAGGTGGACAATATCGCAAAATGCTCCGAGGCGGGCGCCACGGTGTTCGTCGCCGGCTCGGCCATCTTCAAGAGTCCCGACTACCAAAAAACCATTGCAGCCCTGAAGTCGAAGGTGTAGAGGGAACCCCATGAATTTTGACGCACCAATGACGCAGGCAGGGCTTGGGGGGCTGGGGCCGCTGGAACTGGGGCTGATCCTGGTCATTGTTCTGATCGTGTTCGGGGCGGGCCGGCTGCCGCAGATCGGCAGCGCCTTGGGTCAGGCGATCCGCAATTTCAAAAAAGGAACCAAGGAAGAGGAACCGAAGAAGGACAAGGGGTCCGGTCGTGCTGCTCCCTGAGCTGGGCCTGGCAAAACACCATCTGTTGGCGGCCAGTCGGGAATGCCTGCTGTTGGTCAAATCCCTGCTGAAGACCGTGGATCAGATGATCGACGGGTCCGGCTCAACCAATGCACGCCTCGTTCAGGGATTCCTCCACAAGGCGCGGGAGAGTGTGGAAGGGCTTTCCCGATGGTTTCCCGACCCGGAAGAAAAAAAGTTTGATCAAATTTATCTTTCCGTGTTGGATTCGATCTGTCGCGTCCTTGATGAAGAGGTCCAAAAAAATCGTGGCGCAAATCCGAAACTAAAGACGCGACGGGAGGCGTTGCAATCGATCCGCACCCTGCTGGAAAAAGAGATTGAAGAAAGGAGAAGAAGCCGCCGTGAAAGAAACCATTAAAAAGAGACGCCTGATCAAACGGTATCCGAACCGGAAACTCTACGACACCCTGGCGAGCCGTTACGTGACGCTGGAGGATATCGCCGCCATGATCCGGGAGGGGGAAGATGTCCAGATCATCGACAACAAGACGCAAGAGGACCTGACGGGAGTGGCCCTCACGCAGATTATCTTCGAACAGGAAAAACAGAAAAAAAGTCTCCTCCCACTCCATGCTCTTCGGAATATCATCCAGAGCGGAGGGGAGCGGATTGTCGATTTCGTCCAGAGCCAGAGCTCGCCGGGGGTGACCACCATCAGTCATGCCCGCGAGGAGACGGAAAAAAAAATCAAGACCGCCATCGAATCGGTCTCCACGCTCCCCTCGGTCCAGACCGAAGTCCGCGCCCTGCGCAAAAAGATCGACCTCCTGGAGTCCCGTCTCCGCAAATATGAAAAGTAATGAAGAAACTCACCTTCGTTTCCGGCAAGGGGGGAGTCGGCAAGACCACGGTGAGCCTCGCTTTGGCCCTGAAGGCGGCCAGGAACGGCCAGCGGGTCCTGCTCGCCGAAATTAATTCGGAGGAACAGGTCGCCCGCATCCTGGGACGCCCCCCGGTCGGTTATCAGGAAACCACGCTGTTGCCCAACCTGATCGGGCTCAATATCTTTCCCAAGAAATCATTCGAGGAGTATGTCGTTTCACAACTCCACTCCCGCGTGCTCTATCGGACCGTCTTTGAAAACCGGCTGGTGAGGAATTTCATGGAGGGAACGCCGGGGCTCGCCGAGCTGATGACGATCGGCAAGATCTATTCTCTCTGCGATCGCTTTGACCGGATCGTCGTGGATGCCCCGGCCACCGGACATTGCCTCGCCCTGTTGCAGATTGCGGAGATCGTCGCAAGTGCCGTCCGGATCGGTCCCTTGAGGACGAACGCCGAAACGATCGACCGACGGCTGAAAGATCCCTCCCAAACCGGACTCGTTCTCGTCACGCTGCCGGAAGAACTTCCGGTTTCCGAGGCGCTCGAGATGCGGCAACACCTGGACGAAAGGTTCCCCCAGATGCTG
The DNA here is from genome assembly GCA_964471095.1 of uncultured Pseudomonadota bacterium. GTDB lineage: Bacteria > UBA10199 > UBA10199 > JACPAL01 > JACPAL01 > CAYYFU01. Next base: position 856 of record CAYYFU010000091.1, on the reverse strand, counting down.
GAGGCGGTGGTGCTGAATCAGTTCGTCCCTCAACCCCTCACCCTGAAAGAACGCAAGGAATTCGAGGGCTCCCGCAACCGGCGGGGCGCCAGTATTGAGGCGATGCGGCTGGCACTCGCGCAGGCCGACCGTTCCGCAGAATACGAGGGTCTCCTGAAGGAACGATTCCGACGGCCGATGGGACGCATCCCGTTTCTCTTTTCCAGAACGATCGGACTGGAAGAGATCGAGGCGGTCTCTGAGGAGCTTGCGTGGACCTCCTGAAGAAAAAGATCCTGATCTGTTGCGGAAGCGGCGGCGTCGGCAAGACGACGATTGCCGCCTCCCTCGCCTTGGAGGCGGCAACGCGGGGCAAAAAAGCGATCGTCCTGACGATTGATCCGGCGCGGCGGCTTGCCCGGGCCCTGGGACTGGAAGAACTCCCGAACGAGCCGAAACTCGTGAAGGAATTCCCCGGCGGAGGATCCCTTGACGCCATGATGCTCGACACCAAGCGGACCTTTGATCGTCTCGTGGAAAAATATGCCGCCTCCCCGGAGCGGGCCCGGGCGATTCTGAACAACCGGCTCTACCGGCATCTCTCCGCCATGATCGCCGGCTCCCAGGAGTATATGGCAATGGAGCGGCTTTATGAACTCTATCAAGGGGGTTCCTATGACCTGATGATCCTCGACACCCCCCCAACCCGGCATGCCCTCGACTTTCTCGAGGCGCCGGAGCGGATGATCCGGATTACCTCGAACAGCATCCTCGGCTGGTTTTTGAAGCCGGGGCTTATTGCCGGTCGGCTGGGGTTCAAGACCCTGCAACGGGGAACCGAAAAGGTCCTCGGGGTCTTTGACCGGCTTGCCGGATT
>CAYYFU010000090.1:0-6483 GCA_964471095.1 uncultured Pseudomonadota bacterium | reverse complement strand
CCCTGGCTGGGAGACAATGCGATCCTCAAGGGATACCAAATCCATCAAGAACTCCAGCAACTCCCCTTCCTGAAGGCCTCCTCCGAGTTGTTCCGTTGTGCGACCATCAATCTCGCCAAGATTGAAGGGGGGGACTCGCTCAACAAGGTGGCCGATTTCTGCAATCTCTACTTGGATGTCCGCTATCTCCCGGAACAAAATTTCTCGGCCGTGAAGAAAGAGATTGCAACGGTCTTGAACCGCCATGGAGCCTCGATGGAGATCCTTACCACCTCCGATCCGGTCGTGACCCCGTTGCAGCACCCGCTCGTGCAGCAACTTTTCTCCCTTTGTAAAAAACATCAACCGAAGGTGACCCTGATCGGCCAGGATGGCAGTTCCGATGCCCGTTTTTACACCCCGCTGGGGATTCCGGGGATCGAGTTTGGACCGGCGGGCGGGGGACAGCATTCTACGGAGGAGTATATCGAGTACCCAAAATTGCTCCTCTACAAGAAGATGCTGCAGGATTTTATCCTGGCCTTTGGCAAGGGCTAGGTCGCGACCGTCACCCCATACTGTTCCCGGAGCATCTCGGCCGCCGCTGCCTGAAATCGACCCAGCCAGTTGGGTGCGGGTCGATTCTCCAAGGACCCCTTTTCAGCCGCATAAAGGAAACTCGTCCAGAAGCGGTGGTTCCAGAGGGTCCCCGCAGGGGAGAGGAAGAGCTCATCTCCCCTCCTTTCCTGGGCGGGGTCGTTCAACCGAACCTCAACGGTCGGGATCGGATTGATCCGGGTGGAACGGGCCGACCTCAATGCCTCCTGTAACTTCCGAGCCATACGCCTGCCTCGGACCTCCTTGAAGCCACGCGAGGCCTCTTCCGCCTGGGCCAGTTGCCACTTGAACCAGTTGTCGAGATTCAGGACGCCATAGTGATCCTTGGTCAGCCATTTGACCCGCTCATGAATCCGGAGGAACCGACCGAGCGACGACTCACCGGCCCGGAGTTCCCAATCCTGTCCGAGCATCTCCTGCAACGCCAACCCGATTCTCCTTCTCTGATCCTCAATGTGACAATGCTCAAACGGGACCTCCGGCTTGACAATAAAATCGGCCCGGGAAGGGGAAGGCGGCATCCCCGCCTCGACCAGCGGGGAGAACCGATAGAATCCACGGTTGATCCGGACGAGTGGGGTCATATTCAGTCCCTTCTCCACGGCCCTGAACGCCGCAGCCTCACTCTGACGCCCGGTCGGCACCCTGAAATGAGGAACCTCGTAGTGGGTCTGATGGGCGACCAGGTGGCCGTTCACCGTCCCCCGGGCCCCGTTCGTTGCCAAGGTCTCGGTAATAATCTCCAGAAATTCGTCGTCCAACGCCCCGGCCTTCATCCCGTCAACCGTCATCTCGATATCGATATCCGATTCAACGGTAATCCCGGCCGAGAGGGTCCGCCCCCCCTTGGTCGCCGTGACCCCCAGATGCCTGTCCACCTCCCGGATCCTGAGGGCCTTCTCTTCCACCATCTGGCGGAGCGCGAGATACGCCTCTTCATGGCTCGCATAGCTTCCTGCGAGCTCCCGCCGTCCCTCCGCGGTTGTAATCGTCTCTAAGAGGATCCTCCCTCTTCCATCCGTGCCGGGCACGTAAGACCAGTGTTGCAGGGTACCCTCCGCCGTCTTGATACAATTGATCCGATAAGAGGGTCCCCCTTGGGACTGCAGGATCTCCTTCATTTCACCCAAAACCTGATTGGCACTTTTTCGATCACCGGACCGTGAAGCGGCCGTCTCCGCAAACCGACGCATCGTCAGTTCATAATTGTGGCGAAACCGGTCCAGAACGTTCTGGGGTTCGTCACTGACCCGCCCATGCTGGAGCCCGATCACCTTGAGGTGTTGTCCTCCGATCCGGGCATTGACGATATTGTTCCCGGTCCCTTGATAGCTATGGAAGAAATAACGTTTCCCCTCATAGTCGAAGGCCACATAGAGTTCGGGATAAACCTTCGCCTCTTTACCGAGCGTGAGTCTCTTTTCCGCATCCACCAGCCGGACATCGCTCCACCCTTTCGCCTGAAGGGCCTGCTGAAATTTGAGCGACATCTCCTCCCGCGTCAGCGGGCGTTTTTCTTCAATGCGACGGACCGACTCTGCAACCGCCCAGGACTTGTCCGCATGCCGCGGGGGATCGCACTCCACCTCAGGACCGACCCGTTTTCCGCGCGCCTGGGGATAAAACTCCTCGATCACCTTTTTTTGAAACTGTCCGGAGAGGACCATCGCCTGGGCCTGTCTGAGGTCGGACTGTCTGACCCGAGCCCCCCTCCGGGAGTGGAGGACGATTGACTCCAACAACTGATCGAGCGGGAGTTGCTCCAACCGGCCCTGATCATTATTCAGGCGAACGTCCAGACCCCCACCCAGCATCCGCCGGACCAGGTCCTCGGTTTCAAAATCCCCCTCCGATCTGCCGCGGTAGAACTCTGCCAACCGGAAGGTATGACTCTGCGGAAGCCCTAATTGATGAAGGATCATTGCGCCAATGGAGAACGGATCCCTCCCGATCGCATCGGTCCCCCCAGGGCGAATTTGACGAATGACATTCGCCACCTCGCATCCCAACCGACCGACCTCGGTTTCTTTGGCCCAGAGGGCCTTGAAGGCATGGCGGGATTGACGGTCCCAACTGAAGACACCGGTCAGGAGGAGCTGGAAGCCGACCTCCAAGGCGGTCTGTCCGCTGGGGCGCTCCGACCAGTTTTGGACCAGATGGGCTGAGGAAAAGGCATCGAGACCTACCCCGGCCACAATCAGCAGATTTTGCAGATGGGTGATCGGGGCCAAGGTCTGCTCGACAAAGGCAAAACCACCGGCGACAAGACGAGCGGTGAGGCCCCTCCGAAAGAGACCCAGACCGACATTGGCGACCGCCAACGCCGCCCCCGCCACCAACATCCGGTCCTGAAATTTCTGTTCCTCGGATTGATGGTCCGAGGTGAGGAGCCGCCTGACGGCACGAAGACCATGCCACCCCATCGCACCGACCCCCAGGGCGCCGCTCCACTTGAAGGCGGTGAACCGGCCCCACAGCCCCATCCATCGGACAAGGCGGTTGGTCGGGCCCAGTCTCCTCGCAACAAAGGGGAAGGAGCGATGGGCGATTCCGCTCAAGGCGGCGTAGCCGGCCGCCCAGTCGGCAAAGGCATCCAGATTCTGAACCGGGGTCACCATCTCTTCAAGGCCGGTATCGCAGGTCTCTCCCAAAAAGTTGCTGGTTTTTTAGGTCTTTTTTAGGTCTGCAGGGGGCGAAGCGCCTCGGAAAACGGCCTCCAGACCCCTTCAAAACCTTCAATCTTGGGACGGGAGGCGGCAAAGACCTGGCAACCCCAGAATTCGATCAGGAAACGCATCGCCTGCGGATCGATCACAAACCCGTCCGACACAAGATCCTTGCCTTTTCCCTTGGTCAGCTGGACCGCCGGGACGTCAAACCAGCGAGCCTCCGCGGTCCGGATCGGCTCGCTCCGCCGCGCGCGTTCCCAGACAGCATCCGGCGTCTCTCCCTCTCTTCGGGGCCCCAACTTCCTCCCCTCAACATCCTTCACAAAGATATGCACCACCTTTTTCCGTTCGCTCGGGATCTCCACCTCGCGCAGGACCACCAGATTTTGTTCCTCAGCCTCCTTCAGGAGGGCCCAGAGGTAGTGATCGATATTCATCGTACTGTATTTGGGCGCGGTATGTTCGGTCACTGTCTTGACGATCCGGACGATCCATTGCCCCATCTACTCTCCCGCCTCCGCCTCCCGGCGAAGCTTATGCATCTTGGTGACAAGCCGGGGGAACGTCCGCTCAGGTGGTTGCATGAAGACCGCCCGGTGCGGACTGGGGGCCATCGCCCCGATCAGGTCCTCCTCAATCACGAACCAGCGCTCCAGCAGATCGACAACCGGCTGGGGGGTGACCCTCCCCTGCCGGTCGGTCAGCGGGATCCCTCCATGGACGTGGACCCCGACCGGGGTAAAATCCCAGGTCCCCTTCACGCGCGCCTTTTGCAGAAATTCGTAGACAACGGTATAGAGCGCCACATCCTCTTCGTGGAGGGTCACCGGCTCCTTGCAGACCAACTACAGATTCTTGTGGGACTCGTATTTGACGACAAACGTCCGGAACCCCAGTCTTGAACCCAGATTCACCCGAACCCCGATATCCCGAGCCGAGGGGATCAGACCGAGGGTCCGATTTCCCAGCCCGGTGCGAAGCGCCTCGGTCGCCTTGAGAAAATCACCGCAGGTGAAGGGGCTGGTCACATTGAAGGGAGGGTCGTCCCCTTCCGGCATCTTGAAATAGGCGGTCTCCCCCACCAGCCGATGCTGGTTCGGGTCAAACCGGAGATACGCAATATCGCCTCGGGCATCCTTGACCAGATACCCCATCGTCAAACTGGATTTTTTGTCTCTGAGGCACCTCGGGACGAGGACCGCCGGATCGGTCCTGGCCGGCAGCTGCTCTTTAGCGAGTTCCCTCTGGACCGCCTTGATCGCCAGCCCCCGGTATTCCTCAAGGACGGCGTGGATCCAGTCGGGGGATTCGATCGCCCGGGGTTCATCCCGTTCCTCAATCGTCTTTTTGACCCTCAAGGTCTTATTCCCGTATTTGACGTCAAGGACAACACCCGAGGTCGCCTGAAGGACGTAGATCGTCACCGGAATCGATCTTGTCTTCGAAAGCGGGATGTCGAACTCATCCAGCGTGTAGGGGAAGACCAGGGTCTGGTTCGGATCAAGGTCAAAGAGGTCACCGCCGACCTTCTGGATCCCATAGCCTTTCCTCTTTAATCCCTCTCTCAGGTAGGTGTTCAACTCCTCGGCAAACGCCTCGCGGCTGGAGAGGGCCTTTCCGCCGGTCACCGGACTCATGACCCCCTTCCAGCCAAACTCCAGTTCCGGGCCTGCCGACGCCTCCCCCCACCAGGAGGTCCGTTTTTCAACCACATCAACCGTCCGGGCCATCCCTTGGGCGGCCCAGACCATCCTCTGCCCTGCCTCGTACGCCGATCGATAGGCAGCGTCTGCCCCCTCCCCCCAGGCGGAGCAGATCGCCTGGTGGAGTTCGTTCCAGTCCCCTCTCAACTCCGGGGCGCATTGCTCCCTCATGGTTTCTGCCAAACCGCGCAGTCTTGCCTCGGTTGCAACACTCAACTGTTCCTCGATGAAATAGGGATCATCCGGTCGGGTCTTGAGGCTGGTCATGAGGCCCTCGGCCCACCGAAAGGCGAGCCCCTCCGGAACCCCGTCAGGAACCCGCTTGAATTTTCCGGCCCGACAGATGATGGCGCCGACAAAGAGCGGGTTTTTCAGGATCTCCTCGGCAGACTCGACAGTGGCGTTTTTCAGAATTTTTCTCACGACAGGTGGGAGTTCCGAACGTCCACGCCTCCCCCCGCCGGCAGGCCTCCCACTCATCAGTGCCATGCCTGGAGGCGTGCCCCCCCCCGGTGTCGCCAGACTCGCGGCCCCCAGCCGGGCAGAAGCCAGATCTCCAAGCGCCCGGCCAATCCGCCCGGCCGCCATCCAGGATTCCCGATCGATCCCGAACAGGGCGGTGATCCCGGCCTGGACGACAAGATCTCTCTTCGAAACCTCGCCGGGGTTTGTCTGGTGGCGGTCCCAGAGGAGGGAAAGATTGGCGAAATCGAGGCCAAGGCCGCCAGCCACGGCCAATGCCCGGACCAGACCGAAACCGGACCGTAGGCCGATCCGGTCGATGATGGAAACGCCGGCCAGGAGACACCCTCCAACGGTCAGGAGGTCCGAGTTCCGCTGAACCCCCTCGCCGCCGGCGATCAGCCGATGAATGGCGCCGGCGCCATGCCACGCCGTGGCGAGGAGGCCCAGGTGACCGCTGTATCTCAGGAACCGGGAATTTCGGATGATGGCAAGGCTGGCCGGCGGGAGATAATGGAGCAGGGGGGCCGCCTTGTGGACCACCGCCCCGACCAGGGCGGCGGTCCCTGCCGCCCCCGCGAGGGTGTCGATCCCGGCAATCACCTGTTGCCGCCATTCGGTGGCGGAAACTGCCATAGAGGTCTCCTCGATACCCGTTTCGCCATCCCGACAAAAAAAGTTGCGTAAAATCTTAATTCAGGCGATCAGTTTTTTCCGATGATTCTGGGACTGACAGGCCGGATTGGGGCCGGGAAGGGGGAGGTGGCCAAACTCCTGCAGGAGACGGGGTTTGAATACCACTCCCTCTCCGACGTGATCCGCGAGGCGATCCGAAAAAAAGGACAAAAGGTGACCCGCGAGCGTCTGATTTCGACCGGCAATCGCCTCCGGGAGCGCGGCGGGGCGGCCATTCTGGCCGAAAAAATCCTGTCCGGGCTGGAATCGGATCGTCATTACGTGATCGACTCGATCCGGCACCCGGCCGAGGTCAAGGCGCTCCGCGGGCGGGATGACTTCTTCCTGCTCCATATCCGGGCAACACGGCGGACCCG
>CAYYFU010000089.1:0-6483 GCA_964471095.1 uncultured Pseudomonadota bacterium | reverse complement strand
ATCCGCTCGGTCGTGGTCGTCTTGCCCGCATCAATATGGGCAATGATCCCGATGTTCCGCGTTTTTTCCAAACTGTAAGTTTCAGCCATCATAATATTCGCTCTTCCTCACCACCTATAATGCGCAAACGCCCGATTCGCCTCTGCCATCCGATGGACATCCTCCCGCTTTTTAACCGCCCCCCCCTTGCCGGTACGGGCCTCCAGAACTTCTCCCGACAATCTCTCTTCCATCGACTTTTCGCCCCGTTGCCGGGCACTGGCGATGAGCCAGCGAAGCCCCAAGGAAATTCGGCGCTCCGGCCGCACCTCCATCGGGACCTGATAGGTCGCACCCCCCACCCGCCGGGAGCGGACCTCCATAACGGGCTTCACATTCTCCAGTGCCTCTTTAAAAATCTTGAGCGGATCCTCCTTGGTCTTTTCGCTCAGCACTTGAAACGCCTGGTAGACCAGTTTTTCCGCCACCGACTTCTTGCCTTGAAGCATCAACTTCGCAATCAGCTTGGCGATCAGCTTATCCTTGTACTTCGGATCCGGTAAAATCTCTCTTCGAATGGGTGGTCCTTTACGTGACATAGTTCCTCTCTACTTGGGGGTTTTAGCCCCATATTTGGATCGACTTTTGCGCCGTTTTTCAACACCGCCACTGTCCAGCGTTCCACGAACAATGTGGTACCGGACCCCCGGGAGATCCTTGACGCGCCCTCCCCGGACCAAAACCATTGAGTGCTCCTGCAAATTATGCCCTTCCCCCGGGATGTAGGCAGAGACCTCCATCCCGTTGGTCAGTCTGACCCGTGCCACCTTTCGCAAGGCAGAATTCGGCTTCTTCGGGGTTGTCGTATACACCCGGACACAAACCCCGCGACGCTGTGGACACTCCATCAGTGCCGGGGCGCTCGTTTTTCTCCAAACCTTTTCTCGTCCGTGACGGACGAGCTGATTAATCGTTGGCATGGTTGGTTACCCGGCCGCTTTCTGGGAGATTTCCTCTTCCCCCTCAACGGACGCCTCTTCCCGGACCTCAATCCGCAAATCCTTATACTTGGTCACCCCGGTCCCGGCCGGGATCAACCGCCCCATAATGACATTTTCCTTCAATCCGCGAAGGGTATCGGTACGTCCCCAAATCGCCGCCTCCGTCAGGACACGCGTTGTCTCCTGGAAAGAGGCTGCGGAGATGAAACTGTCCGTGGTGAGAGACGCCTTGGTGATCCCCAACAGCAATGGCTCGGCAACCGCCGGCTTGCCCCCCTTCTTCTTCACCCTCTCGTTCTCAGCCAAAAAGGCCCGCTTCTCGACCTGTTCATCGTCCAGGAAAGAGGTATCGCCCGGATCCTTGATCCGAATCCGGCGAAGCATCTGGCGGACAATTGCCTCAATATGCTTGTCGTTAATCTTGACCCCTTGGAGACGATAGACCTCCTGAATCTCGTCCACCAAGTACTGGGACAGCGCCTTCTCCCCCAAGACCCGAAGAATGTCATGCGGATTCGAGGCGCCGTCCATCAACGGTTCGCCGGCCTTGACATGATCTCCGTCGTGAGCCGCAATATGTTTCCCGCGCGGAATCAAATATTCCTGGGCCTCACCCACTTCCGGGGTGATTAGCACCTTCCGTTTTCCCTTGGTGTCCTTGCCAAACGAGACGACTCCATCAATCTCACTGATAATCGCACATTCCTTCGGCTTGCGTGCCTCAAACAACTCCGCGACCCGGGGAAGACCGCCGGTGATATCCTTGGTCTTGGTTGTCTCTCGGGGAATCTTGGCGATGACATCACCGGCCTCAATTTCCTGACCTTCCTGCATCACAATATTAGCCCCCACCGGCAGCAGATAACGTGCCTCCCGCTCCACTCCTGGAATCTTCAGGGTCTTCCCGGAATCATCCTTGATCGAAACCCGGGGGCGAAGCTCGGTATCCTTGGATTGCGTGATCACCTTTCGGGAAAGACCGGTCACCTCATCCACCTGTTCCTGCATGCTGAGCCCCTCGAGGATATCTCCATATTTAACCTTCCCCGAAACCTCGGTCAAAATCGGCGTGGTGTAGGGATCCCATTCCGCCAACAGATCCCCCACTTTGACCCGCTGTCCCTCCTTCACCCTCAGATGGGCGCCATAAATGACCAGATACTTCTCGCGCTCACGCCCTTCTTCATCCATGATGGCAATTTCTCCATTCCGGTTCATCACCACCAAGCCGCGACTCTTGTTCATGACCACCTTGAGGTTATGGAACCGGATGAGTCCTTCATGCCGTCCCTCGAGGGTACTCTGCTCGACCCGTCGGGAGGCCGTACCTCCGATATGGAAAGTTCTCATCGTCAGCTGAGTCCCCGGTTCACCGATCGACTGTGCGGCGATGACACCAATCGCCTCACCGATATTGACCATGTGACCACGGGCCAAATCCCGTCCATAGCAGAGACTGCAGACCCCGCTGGGGCTCTGACAAGTCAGCACGGAGCGAATTTTGACCTTCTCCAAGCCGGCGTTTTCAATGCTCAGTAGATGCCCTTCGGTAATCTCTTCACCCGTCTTGACCAGAACTTCCTCGCTAAACGGGTCTTTGATATCTTCCAAGGCAACACGTCCAAGCAGGCGGCTGAACAGGGAATCAATGATCTCCCCCCCCTCGAGAAGGGCGGAGATCTCAATGCCATCCAGGGTCTGACAGTCCTTTTCCGTAATAATCAGATCCTGGGCCACATCAACGAGGCGGCGGGTCAGATAGCCCGAGTTGGCGGTCTTCAGGGCGGTATCGGCAAGTCCCTTTCGGGCCCCGTGGGTGGAAATAAAATACTGCAACACGGTGAGACCTTCCCGGAAATTGGCGGTAATCGGGGTTTCGATAATTTCACCGGAGGGTTTGGCCATCAAGCCTCTCATCCCGGCCAACTGCCGCATTTGTTGTTGACTCCCGCGCGCCCCCGAGTCCACCATGATGAGGATCGGGTTGAAACTCATGATCTCCCTCTTCCCCTGCGCCCCTTCCACCACATCGGAACTGATCTCCTTCATCATTTCCTGAGCGACATCCTCGGTTGTTTGCGCCCAGATATCGACGACCTTGTTGTATTTTTCTCCCGCGGTAATGAGACCATCCTGGTATTGATTTTCGATCTCGCGCACTTCCTTGTTGGCGTCCTCCAGGATCTCTCCCTTCCGGGATGGAACCTTCATGTCATCGATCGAAATCGAAATTCCTGCCTTGGTCGCAAACGCATAACCGATATCTTTCAGGTGATCGGCCAACAAAACGGTCGCCTTGTTGCCCGCCTTCCGGTAGCACTCTTCGACCAAATCCGCGATCGACTTCTTGTCCATGACCCGATTGATCAGCTCAAACGGGAGACTCGTTGGAACAATCTCACGGAGCAGGATCCGGCCGGGGGTCGTCTCCCACATCTTTCCATCCAGACGAACCTTGATCCGGGCATGGAGATCAACCGCCCCCTGATCGTAGGCGGTTCGCACTTCTTCCGGCGAGGAAAAACGCATCCCTTCCCCTTTCGCAAACGGCATCTCGCGGGTCATGTAGTAAATGCCCAACACCATATCCTGGGTCGGCACAATGATCGGTTTCCCGGAAGCGGGAGAAAGAATGTTGTTGGTGCTCATCATCAAAACACGCGCCTCAATCTGGGCCTCCACCGAGAGGGGGACATGGACCGCCATTTGGTCACCGTCAAAGTCGGCATTAAACGCGGTGCAAACCAGCGGATGGAGTTGAATCGCCTTCCCTTCGATCAGCACCGGTTCAAACGCCTGTATCCCCAAACGATGAAGCGTCGGGGCGCGATTCAGCATGACCGGGTGCTCCTTGATCACTTCCTCCAAAATATCCCAAACCTCCGGCCGCTCCTTCTCGACCATTTTTTTGGCACCCTTGATGGTCGAGACATAGCCGCGCTCCTCCAACTTTTGGTAAATGAATGGCTTGAACAGTTCGAGCGCCATCACCTTGGGAAGTCCACATTGGTGCAGGCGAAGTTCCGGTCCGACCACGATGACGGAACGTCCCGAGTAGTCGACTCGTTTTCCCAAAAGGTTCTGGCGGAATCGACCCTGTTTTCCTTTGAGCATGTCGGAAAGGGAGCGGAGCGGCCGCTTGTTCGGTCCGGTAAAAACCTTGCCGCGTCGGCCGTTATCGATCAAGGCATCGACCGCCTCCTGCAACATCCGTTTTTCGTTACGGATGATGATATCGGGGGCGCTCAATTCCATCAGTCGCTTCAAACGGTTATTGCGGTTAATCACCCGGCGGTAAAGGTCGTTCAGATCCGACGTCGCAAAACGCCCCCCATCCAGCGGCACCAGGGGACGCAGATCCGGCGGAAGCACCGGAATCACCTCCAGCATCATCCCTTCCGGCCGATTCCCCGATTCAATAAACGCCTCCGCGACCTTCAGCCGCCGTGCTATTTTTTTTCTGCCGGCATCTGATTTTGTCGTGGCCAGCTCTTTCCGCAGCCGCTTGATCAGATCCTCGAGATTGATTTTCTTCAAAAGATCCCGGATCACTTCCCCACCCATTCCGGCCGAAAACTTGTTTCCAAACTCCTGGCGAAGCTTTTGGTAACGGGCCTCCGTCAGGATTTCCCCTTCCTGCAACTCGGCGCTGCCGGGGTCACTGACGACATACGCCTCACAATAGAGAACCCGCTCGACATCCCGGAGCGACATATCCAGCATCGTTGAAATCCGGGAGGGAAGACTCTTCAAAAACCAGATATGAGCCACCGGGGTTGCGAGAATAATATGTCCCATCCGCTCCCGACGGACTTTGGAGGAAATGACTTCAACACCGCATTTTTCACAAACGATTCCGCGGTGTTTCATCCGCTTATATTTCCCGCAATTACACTCAAAATCTTTCACCGGACCAAAAATCTTGGCACAAAAGAGCCCGTCCCGCTCCGGCTTGAAGGTCCGGTAATTGATCGTCTCCGGCTTTTTGACTTCTCCGTGAGACCACTGACGGATCAGCTCAACCGAGGCGATTGAGACACGCATCGCTCGATAAATTTGCGGATCTTTTGGTTTTTCAAAAAAGCTGAAAATGTCGGCCATAAGTTTCCCCTTTAATTTACCGCCTCTTCATGCTCGAGAAGTTCAACGTTGAGCCCCAAGGCCTGCAGTTCTTTGACCAGAACCTTGAACGATTCGGGCAAACCAGGCTCAAATCCCCGTTCGCCCTTGACGATCATTTCATACATTCGGGTCCGTCCCAGCACGTCGTCGGACTTGACCGTCAGGAACTCCTGCAGGGCATAAGCGGCCCCGTAGGCCTCCATCGCCCAGACTTCCATCTCTCCGAGCCGTTGCCCACCAAACTGGGCCTTCCCGCCCAACGGCTGTTGGGTGACGAGCGAATACGGTCCGATCGACCGGGCATGAATCTTGTCATCGACCAAGTGATGAAGTTTGAGCATATACAAGATGCCGACAGTGACCGGTTGATCGAACGGTTCACCATTCCGTCCATCAAAGAGGACCGTCTGACCGCTGGAAGGAAGATCCGAGAGATTCAAAGCCGCCTTGATCTCCGTTTCTTTCGCTCCGTCAAAAACAGGTGACGAGACATAAACGCCCTCCCGCAGCCGTTCCGCCAACCTCTTGAGTTCGCGGTCCGACATCTCAGCGACTTCTTCCTGCCCCTTGCCGTAAAATTTCTTCAACAGGCCCTTTAAGGTTTCCCGATTGTGATCCTCAAGAAGTTGGCCGATTTTTTCTCCCATCCCCTTGCAGGCCCAACCCAGATGACACTCCAAAATCTGTCCGACGTTCATCCGCGAAGGGACCCCCAGCGGATTCAACACGAGATCGACCGGCGTCCCATCGGCCAAGTACGGCATATCCTCGACCGGCAAGACGCGGGAGATCACCCCTTTATTTCCATGTCGCCCGGCCATCTTGTCACCGACAGAGAGCTTTCGCTTGATCGCCACATAGACCTTGACGATCTTGATGACACCGGGAGGAAGCTCATCCCCTTTGTGGAGCTTGGAAACTTTTTGGTCATAGACCATCCGGACCAACTCGATCTGCTCTTCCATCCCCTCCACCATTTCGGACAGCTCTTCCTCCAGATCTTCATGCCCGACGGTAATCTCGGACCAACGGGACCTTGGCAGTTTCTCCAAGACCTCTTCGGTAATCGGCTTTCCCTTGGCGACCAAAACCTTTTCGGTCTCTTCATCCATGATTTTGGAGCTGGCCGTTTTGCCGGAGAGCAGGGTCTTGATCTTTTTCTTCGTGGCCTCGACGACGACCCGAATCTCTTCGTCACGATCCTTGATCAGCTTTTGCGTCTCCTTGTCCTGGACATTCTTGGCTCGCTCATCGAGCTCCGATCCCTCGCGCGAAAAAACCTGCGTGCTGATGACCGTCCCAAACACCCCGGGTGGAACGCGCTGTGAGGTATCTTTCACATCCCCGGCCTTTTCACCGAAGATGGCCCGAAGCAGTTTTT